>CBDUYZ010000010.1:0-22178 GCA_965371575.1 uncultured bacterium | reverse complement strand
ACTTCCAACTCGGGAGCTTTCACGACTACCGACCACTCGGAGACGAAGTCATCCGGCCCGGCGGAGACATCAAGCTGGAAAGTGATATTGGCAGCATCGCCCATACCTAAACTGAAGTACACCAGAAAGGGGTCAGTTGCGGTGGTGAACCCGCCGGCCTGCAGGGACGGGAACGAGACCGTGTCGTCCAGGATGGTCACAGCGGCGTCCTCGCAGCTCAGAACACCGGTCAGATTGGACGTGCTCGATCCTCCGGTTTCCTGCAACATGGCAGTCAGGGCAATGGTCTCGCCCGCCTCAACTGTCTGGTTGCCGTTACCGATGCTGCCGTCGGTGCCGTCATCCACCACGGACATGGAATAGAGCGATGCATAGGCATCGCCCGCAGTGACCATAGGTTGCTGGACAGTCGTGGCCAGGTTCTTACCCGTGACAGTCAGGGTCGCATTACCCTCACTGAGGGGCAGGAAATCCAGTACCACCTCTCCGAAATCATCCGTCAGACCGTAGACATAACTCTCGCCTTCCTTGGCGAGGCAGACCAGGGCGTTCTCCACCGGACTGCCGCCCTCGGTGACGGTATAGGTGAGGGTTTGAGGACCCAGGTCAAAACCGGAAGGACCGGCCAGCCCTACCGTGGCAGGATCGGCGGTCCAGATCGACAAGGTGGGATCACCCAGCAGTGTGTAGTTCTCGAAGGTCCACCGGTCCAGGTATTCGTCGTGAGTCATACCGATAAAAGGCAACCGGCTGAGGGCCACCAGCTTGCCGACCCGCATTTCGCCTGTGCAGTAGAGCAGGTTGAAGAATTCCTGCTGGTAATTGTTGGAATTGTGGGGAAAGGCAGCCCGGACAGAGCCGATGGAGCAGATGGACCCGCCGTCCGGGTTCTGCACGAACCGCTCCAGCAGACAGGAGTTGTCGAAGGCCCCGGAAGCGCAGTTCAGGGCGTAGATCATGAACAGGTGGTCACCGTTGGTTAGGTTGTCGGCATCCGTGGTAGTGAAGTTCATGTCGCCGACGGACATGTTGAAATAATACCCGTGACCGATCTGGTTCAGGATGCCGTAACGCCCCGAGTTGAGAGTATCGATCAGGGCGGCCCGGGACAACCCGGTATCCCGGGGGAAGAGTTCGTCGGTCTCGTGCATCCTCATGTATTCCATGTCCGTGCAGGGAATGATGAAATCATTTACCTGCTGATCCACGAATTGGGCTCCATCCAATTCGATGTATCCCGACTCCGGGTAATCGGAGGGGAACAGGACCTCGGCGGCGAACAGGGCGCGATTGGGCCACTCGGCGCCAGCCACGACCGACTCGTAGGAGATGACCTTGCTCACGAACACCGTGGCCGCAGCCTGGGTGCTGACCGCAGCCCGCCCGATATAGACCTCCTCGGCAAAATCCACGAGATCACCCGGATCGGGATCGACCGCGGGTTCACCGAAGTGGGCATTGCCGTTCGCATTCCAGTTGCCGTCCAGACAAGCGAAATAGAGATCCACGGGAATGGAAGTGTAGCCATCGAACGGATAGAGGTAGTTATCGACGTAACGCGGAGGCAGGATGTCGGAATCGCCGCCCAGCAGCACGTACTCTAGCCCCCACTTCTGGTAGGCGTCCAGGATGTACATCCGGAGGGTTTCCTGGATGTCCGCCCCGTTACGAAAATTTGCCTCGATGTATTCACGCGTGGCCACGACGGTGGGAATGCCCTGGGCCGTCTTGTGTTCGGCCAGAACCTGGAACTGGGCTGCCATGTCTTCATTGGTGATGATCAGGAAGGTCACCCCACTGCCCGTGAGACTCGGGGTCTTGTCCGGCTCGTAGGCGGCTGACTTGTCCTCCACTACGTGTCCGTGCTCGCGTAGGTATCCGGAAATGACTTCAGGGTTGGTCACCAGATCGGCCAGGATCCCGGCATTATCTTCGGCTTCACCAGGCACCAGACGCTCCCTGACGGCGATGTCAGCCGGGTCGACCGGGCCGCCGGACTCGAACCGCACGGCAAACCTGTCCAGGAATTCCAGTTCCACTCCCTGGTCGGTCTGGATTTCACGAACGGGGTAGACACTCACCGTGGCCAGGCGGTACCCGCGCCAGACGTGGCTCCCGGTGAATTCACCCCAGGCAGCGGGAAATTCCGCGCCTTGCCGGGTCATCCGGGTGATAGTGAGCATTTCCCCGGCATCGGTCACGTGTGGGCCGGCCAGGGCGAGGGTGTCATCGGGAAACTCCCGGTGAGTTTCCAACGGTTCGATCCACAGATTGTCCACCTGTGCTGCCAGGGGCACCAGCAGGACAAGTTCACGCACCGGCAGTATGGGCAGGCCGGGTTCGGCCAGGGGCCGGGTTCCGTCCAGGACAGGGTATGCCCCGCCGCGCGGATCGGCGACCCACATCAGGTCCCCCGCGTGGAAACCGCCTTCATGGATCACCTGTCCACCGTCGGCTACCGCGGGGACAGACGACAGCACCATCGACCCGAAGGCCAGAACGGCCAGCATCAAGGCCAAGTCGGTCAAAAGAAAAGCTTGGAAAAACTGACGGAGCGGACGAAACCGGGATACAGACATACTAGGCCTCCAGGTCAGTCGGCAGATCACGGCGAAACGAAAAACCGTACTACCGGCGATGGCATTTGATGACGAGAATCTGAACAGCTCTTAACTAATCGAAACCTCTCTAAATTCAAGATGTCGACACGTTCCGTCAGGTCCGTCTAGCAGAACGAACGGAAATGTTGCGCTATAGCTTTAGCTGTGCGAGATACCTCCCAAATGCTTCCTGTTTGCCCACAAACCTGTCTTTTGCGCGTCGAGTAACTGGCAAGTTCTTACGAGCAACTGGCAAATTCCTACGAGTAACTGACAAGTTCCTACAAATTTTTCTTGAAAACTGTGCTTACCAGGGACGTGTTTCAAGGAATAACTATACCACAAACCGGTTGAGGAATCAATGAAACAAATCCGGATCTCATTTAGCCGAAATTAATTTCATCCCGCCAAATTACCTGTGTTTACACAAACTCCGGCCAGATCTCATTTTGATCTCATAAACGATAAAATGTTGCTACGGAACAATATCAACGGTGGATCCTGCCGACACGGCCACCAAGACACTTCCGTTGGTGGATCGTTTGGCGCCATGTGCAGCTGCCAGGGCCATGGCCTCGGCAGGAATCGGGACCACCTTCCTGCTCCGTGTCGCATTGCGGACGACCACCACATCGCCCCGAACACACCAACTGGTGCCTCTGGCGTAAAGTTGGGCGATTTCATGATCGGTCAGGAACACCGCATTTTCGGTGGCGTTCCCGGAGATTTCCCCCAGATATCGGTCCAGGGCGGCCAGACCAACGGCTACTAGGCCAGGATCGGTATGAGCGAAATTAATCCGGTGGCTTTCCACGATAGCCGGTCGACCTGTTACCCAGGCGCGCCGGGTCTCCTCGACGCATGCCCGCACAACCGCGTCAGGACGAGAAGCCTGGGCGGGTTCCAGGCGACAGTTCCGATCCAGATAGATTCTGCCGGGATGACGCAGCCGGGCCCATTGCCGCATCACGAATTTCCGCACACGGCCGGACTTCCCTGTCCCCCAGGCCGGGTTGAATTGTTCCCGCTTGCCCTGGATCACCCGCAGATCCCGGTTTTCCCACATGGCTTCGATCCGGTCGTTCCAGCAATAGTCCGGGGCCATCACCGAATTCACTCCCCGCCCGAAGAGATTCCGGAACACGGCCAGGGAATGATCCAATTCCAGTTCCAGATCCGCACCGGGCCGCCAAGCACCCAATTCCCACGCGTGTTCGCAACGGGGAAAGAGTATTATGCCCCTTGCCGTCACCATGCGGGCGATATCGCTGCTCAGGGCGTCACGTCTCCTCAGGTCAGGATCGTAATGCCAGGTGGCGTGGAATTCGGGGTGCCAGGTACCGCGCGCGATCCCCTCAGCAACCGCGCTCCAGAGACCGGGTCGCTGGTACCTTGGAGGCAAAGCCGGCAAGTCATACCTGATCCACTGGCCCCGCGTGTGGACCAGCGAAGACATGACATAGTTGGGTTGTAGAACAGCGGGGTACCCATCACTGCCCAGATGGTTGGCCAGCACCATGTTTAAGGCGACCACCATGGAACTGTCTTCCAGAGTGGAGAACCAGTAGATCTCGAGTATGGAACCGATTTTCAGCTCTTCGCGGTTCAGACCGCGCCAGACGTCGGCGTCAGGGACGTAGCCAGCCATGCCCCAGTCATCGCTTTCGATGGCGACTGCCCGCAGCAAACGCCAACAAACCGCGCTGCGCGCTCCCCCGAACAGAAACGTGCCTGTCACCAGGCCGCAGACCAGGATTCCCGCCAGGATGATGACGCTCGTTGTCTGTTTCAAACCCCTGTCCCTTCAAACACCGCCGAGGCCCGCGCCCACCAGAAATATCCGGGATCCAGGCCATCGCTGCGAATGACCTTCATCAAACGACCAGGTTCTCCCGACGGTTCCCCGTCCTGGCCCAGGAATGCCAACGCGGCCTCCGCATCTATTGTCTGTCTGTTACGCACCAGGCCGAAATCCCAGCAGGCCGCGAACCCGAGCATCGAAACGCGGGCCTTGAAGGCCTCCAACGGCAGCAACGGGCCGCGTGATTCGGGCATAAGACGACTGAGAAACTCCTGGAGATCCCTGTAGTGGGCAACACCGGCGGGGATATCGCGTGGATCATCCTCAAATATGAACAAGGAACCGCCGGGTTTCAACATTTTCAACCACCCGGACAGAAAACCGAGAGCGGGGTCGGCTGGAACCAGATGCTTCAGAAGGTTCGGAGCCAGCAGGAGATCCAGGGATCCGACCGCAACCGGTGGAGCGAGAGCGTCTCCGACGACATCCGCCACCGTCCCGCCTTCCGGACCGGTCTGATCCAGGCCCCAGGAGAAAATGCCCTGGCCGGCCAGGACTTCCCGAAAACGGCCGTCGCCGCAACCGAGTTCCAGAATCTGCGGGCAAGGGGAATCCCGCTTGAGGCAGATATCAGTGAATGTCTTTGGCAGGGGAGTGAATGACATCTGGCCCTTCCTCCACCACCGTTTCGCTCCCCGAGGTCCCTTCCAGCAGGACACTCTTGGCCGCGGCCACCTTCTGCCTCGCGGCCTGCAGATCGATTATATCAGCCACGTCCTGACCGACCTGGCCAGCCAGCTTGTCGAGCCGGTCATCAAATCCCAGGGCGTAGAACAGTTCCGTGAACAGGTCCAGTCCGTGCTTGCGGTTCTGCAGATGGCGCAGTGCCCCCAGCTGTCCAGCCCACATCCAAACACCCATGGCCGGCATACCCAGCCACGCCAGGCCGAGAAAATCGCTGAGGGCGAACAGGGTGGTCCCCACCGTGACGAGCAGCAGACAGAACACGGCTCCGGCCGGGGAAAATCCGAGGCGCAGGAGCCGGTGGTGCAGGTGAAAATCGTCGGCGAGGAAAATGGATGACCGCCGGCGGTAGCGACGAACGATGGTGGTGCCCGTATCCCAGATGGGAACGATCATCGGCGCGATCATCACCGGCAGGCTGATGGGAACCTTCTGGCTGAGATTCAGCAGCAGACTGGCCAGGACCAGGCCCATCCACATGCTACCGGAATCCCCCAGAAAGATCTTGCGCTTGCTGATGTTCCAGTAGAAGAAAGCCACGGTCGCGCCACACAGGGTGGCGGCAAATAGGGTCGAGAACAGTTCGCCCACGGCCAGCGAGATGACCACCAAGGCCATTGTGGCCACGATGCTGATGCCGCTGGCCAGGCCGTCAAGACCATCGATGAGATTCATCGAATTGATGAAGCCAAGATACCAGAACAGGGTGAAAGGCCAGGCCCAGCCCCCCAGTTCGAGGGAACCGACGAGCGGCAACACCACCGTGTCCAGACGCTGTCCGGAAAGCATCAATGCGACGATGACGATGAGCTGGCCGTAAAGCTTCTTCTCGGCGTGGATGCCGAAGCGGTCATCTGCCACCCCTAGGGCGAGAATGGCCACGCCGGCACCGATGAGGATACTCAGCCAGGACCAGGGCAGCGAAGTGTTCAGAATGACGTTTTCCAGAAAGAACAGGGCGCAGAAGAAGGAAATGAAGATCGCCATGCCCCCGGTGCGGGGCACAGGTTCGCGATGGGGACGACGGTATCCGGGGTGATCGACGATTTCCGTCAGAAAACCCAGATTCCGAAAATGGGGCTGGACGAGCCACGACATCAAGAATGCCGCAGTGAATCCCAGCGCAGCAACGATCCACAGATCCACGACTCCTCCTTGAGCTATCCTGTCTTCTGAAGATTACAATTTATTCAATAAGAGCAACCTATAGCATCAGATCCCATCCAGCAATTCATTTTTTCCCTTGCCGACATTCAGCAGATGCCAGTAGACGGCGACCGTGAGATCCGCCGTCCGGGTCCAGGACCACTCCCGGGCCCGACCACGACCTCCGGCCGCCAACTTCGCCCGCAGGTCTCCGTCGAAGGCCATCCGGGCCAGGCCGGCGGCAATATCCCGGGAATTTTCAGGGTCCACCAGCAAGGCCATTTTCCCGGCGAACTCGGCCGTGCCGCTCCTGTCGGCGGTGAGAACCGGCAGGCCGGCGGCCATCGCTTCAAGAACGGGCAGACCGACTCCTTCGTTCAGGGAAGGAAAGACCAGGGCCAAGGCCCTGCAGTAGAGTTCCCACAGGTCGTCCAGATCGCAATAGTCCATGATTCGCAGACGGCCCTTGCCGCGTAAATACGCCATGCGTGCGCGCAGCCGGGAATCCTGCCAGCCCCGTCCGCCGACAAAAACCAGGTCCGGCACCGATTCCGCAGGCGCCTCTCGTACCGAATCCGACGCGAGAAAATCCTCATAGGCGTCCATCAGGCGGAGCAGGTTCTTCCGTGGCTCCAGGGTCCCCACGAACAGGAAAAATGGTCGCTCTCCCGCAGGCCGGACCCGGTCTTTTTCACACACCCGGTCCAGGACCCACCGAGGGGTCCCATGTGGGGTCACATGGATCTTCTGCGCGGCCTGAGGGAAAAAGCGCGTCGTTTCAGCCGCAGTGGACCGGCTGTTGGCCACAATGGCATCCGCCCGGTTGACGCTGCGAGGCACCAGCCATCGGTAGTAACTGCGCCTGGGCTCCTCGATGGTGGCGGGGAAAAGCAGCCAGGCCAGATCGTGCACCGTCGCCACCTGGCGACAGGGACAAAACAGAGGTACCAGGAATTGCATGCTGTGAAGAATATCTCCTTCGAGCCGCCGGACCAGGCCGGGAAGACGGAACTGGGTGAACACCGCCTTCCGTAGAGACCCTCCCCGCGCTTGCGGACATTCCCTGACCCTCCAGTGGGGTTTGCCCTCCAACTCATGGAACATATCGCGCTCCGTGGTCAAAACCGTGAAGTCCAGTCCCCGGTCCTGTTCGGCCAGCGCCCAACACAGGTCCATGATCCCCCGTCCGGTTCCGGTGGGATTCTGCCTGACCTGCAGCGCTTCCAGGATCACATGAGGACGCCTGGTCATGATGCGGATTCTCCCTTCCCAGACCTGGCTCGGGACTCCTGGTGCCAATCCCCGTCGGCCAGAATGGCCAGCAACAACCCGACCGAAACCCAGATATGAGGCAGATTGTACTGGGAAAAGGTCAGCAACTGCAGCCAGACACCGGCCACCGAGACCGTGGTCGCAAACAGGATGCTTGCGCGGAAGAAGGTGGACTCCTCTGTCACACGGGACCTGCGCAAGGCAGACCAGCGGGTTCGAACCGCCCGTGCCAGACCGACACCCCAAGTCACGAAGACCAGGAAACCGATCATGCCTGTTTCACACAGGATCAGCAGGGGAAAGTTGCTGACCACGGGCCAGGTGAACTGGCTCTGGAGGCCCATGGGATCCACCAGGGCAGGAAAATGCCAGCCGAATTGTCCCCACCCGATACCTAGAACAGGACTCAGCAGAAATGCCCGCCAGGCAGCCTGCATGCTGTAGATACGGGTCAGGTTCGACCAGTCCTGGCTGCTGAAGGTCTGAGCCAGGCGTTGATACGGAAACAGCAGTCCTTCCCAACCGGCAGCCAAGCCCACCAGCGGAACGACCACCAGCAGGGCCGCAACGCCGATGCTGACCAGCTTGAATCTCCTGGTGTCAATACGGATCAGATCCAGGCCGGCGTCGCTGCCCCAGCTGTGGGCCAACCATGTCGCCAGCACCGCTTGGCCCGCCAATCCCAGCCAGGCGCCGCGGGACCAGGTCCACAGCAGGAGGATCAGCAAGGCCCCGGCGACCAGCCGTCGGGTCCGCACGGTCCAGACGGGCACCACTACCAGCGGCAACAGGAAAAGCAGATAATTGCCCAGGTACAGGGGTTCGCAGACCGTTCCCCGCAGCCGCGGCACATGCCGGAAGGAATCACCGAGGTATAATTCCCCTGAACCGGATAAAATGGAAGGGTTGGCGGTGAAAATGCCGTCCAGCCAGGCGAAGACCCCCAGGTGTTGGTAATAATTCAAGCCCTGCAGAATACCGTAGGCCACCTGGAGAATCCCACCGAGCAGCAGCAACTTCACTGTCCAGATCCACCGACGGCGTCCTCTTGTCCAAAGGGCCGGCCAGATGGTAAAAACCGCCATGATCGCCAACTGAACCACTTGTTTGCCGAAACGTCCGAGGGTTGCGTCCGCGGGTTCCCCGGAGGGCGCCAGCCGCAATCCGCCCACCGAGATCAGGACACTGAGGAGCACCCCTGCCAGACCCAGGAACCACCACCTGCGCAGGCCGGGCGGCAATCCCTCCAGCCACCCCTGCCACAGGGAACCGTTCCACAGGCGGTCGGCACCGGCACACAGGACGGCGAGAGCCATGAACAGCCAGGCCGGCTGAAGACCGCCCCCCCAATCCCGACCCGTGGACAGTTTCAAAAGGCCAGCGCCCGCCCACGGGAGTGTCACCAGGGCGGCCCCGTAGAAATTGTTCGAGAGGCGGGCCAGCATCAGGCTCCTGTCCTTCCGCCCGCCTTCAGACTAGCCCTCCGCAACAGGACGATGACCATGAGCGTCACGCCGGCCAGCAGGAGCAATCCCGACCTGAATTCACGGTTTTCATCCACCGCCCGGCGGTACCGGATCCTGGCCCCCCTGAATTCCAGCTCACCGGCGGAAACCCGCAATTCCAACCTACCATCGGACAGAACAACCGGTTCGGACACCGGATAGATGCCGTCCCGCAGAACAAGTTGTCCGCTGGCCCCGGTTCCGGCCAGGCGGGCGGTACACGGAACACCGACATCACGCTCGGCGAAATCTTCGGCTTCAAATGTGTCCGGCAAGATCAGCCGACCCTGATCCCAGACCAGCGACCGCCGCCCGGGGCCGGGACCGGCCTCCCAGCGGAACCCGGCGGCAGAATCCCTGGCCGCCTCGATGACCAGATACCCCGGTCGGCCCAGCGTGTGAGGCGGCGGCGATTCACCTGCGGCCACCAAGGGGATTCCGGCCATGACAAGACATACCGACATCATGCTGAGGGCCACTCGCCGCCAGAGTGATTTCTGTTGCCCGTTTCCACCAAAACTTCCGGTCAGGTTGTCCGATCCTGACACGCGGTGGATCTTCAAGGGAATCCCGTCGCACGCCAGTTCCGCAAGTTCCGCGCAGCGGGTCAGGTCTTCGGGATTGTCAGGACTGAATTCATTCCGGTGGATTTCCTCGAGCCAGCCGGGACGGCCTGCGTCGGACCAGGCATCGGGAAACAACAGGATCTCTATCCGCCCGGGCCTGGTCAACTCCACTAGGCGCCCCAGGATGTAGCTGGGGCCTAAACGGCCGGCCTCCTGCGCCAGCAGGCACCAGACAAGTCCGCCGGACCTCTTCAGGGGCAGATCGATCAGGGAGCGGGCCACGGCCAGGGACTCCAGATGCGCCAATCCCCCCGGCTCGAGGCAGCCCAGGTGGCTCCAGCTGATTTGCCGCACCCCTGCCGAGGAGGATTCGTCCTCCCCGCTGGCCGCCGCGGCTCCCGGAGAAATGGCCCAGGTGTACGGGTGGATTTCGTTGCCGGAGGCGTGGATCCTGGCGTTTCCTTCCTCCCGAGCGAGAAAGGTACCGGCCGACCAGCGGAGTTGTTGGTCCTCGGACAGGGTGACGTACCGGGACAATCCCAGCGCCAGGCCCGCCGCGGCAAAAGCCGAGATGGGAGAGCCCCCGGGCGCCGCCACCGCGATATCACGGACAGCGCTGGCCGGTTCCCGGTCCCCTTTCGCACCATCCTCCTGTAGGAACAGATGGGCGATCGAGGAGATGTGGTGGGCTCGTCGCGGGACGGCCCCGGAATCGGGTCGTGCCATGGTCGTATGCACTCCTGGCAGCCCGCTGCGGGCTGGCTACGCTGGCTCCCAATGTGGACCATGTCCCCGCCGATGCGGCGGTCGACCGCTCAGGTGACGCTCACCAAGCTGTTGGCCCCGCCGAATTCGTTAGGCACGGTCTGGCTGTTGTGGGGATCCGGCAACCAGGAACCGTCGACGATGAAGCGGTACTCGTGCTCCCCTCGGAGCAGGTCCAGGTGGCATTCCCACAGGCCGTCTTCCCGTTTGCTCAGGGGCAACCCTTTGGCGGACCAGTCGCAGAACGAACCGGTGATCCGCACCGTCCGTGCGCGGGGAAAGTCTGCTTCGAACCGCACGCCGGCCTGGGAAACGGCTGGACCGTGGAGCAGAGCCGACCAGTGGTCCAGGGCCACGACCTCTAGATTGACTTCCTGGTCGAGAATTTCCCGGGCCAGGCGACGGAAGTCGAAGGCTCCCCGTGATTCCGGATCCAGCAGCGTAACCGGGACGCCGGAACCGGCCGCTTCCTTGATCTTCACCGTATGGTGGATGATCGTGTCGAGCAGTTCTCCTTCATACAACTCCTCCAGTTCCTCCATGATAGCGCGGACGAAGCAGGGACGGGTGTCGAAATCCGACATGAGGATGTGTGGAATGACGTCATGGCCCTTCTTCTCCCTCAGCACCCCAAGCGTTTCCCGCATCTTGCGCACGGCCTGCAGGCTGTAACCACTGGGATCGACGGGAATGACGACCTCGCCGCAGGTCAAAAGGGCGTTGAAGGTCAAGAGGCTCACGCTGGGCGGACAGTCGATCAAAACGTAATCGTAAGGCAGGGAACTGCGCCGCAGATTGTTGCGCAGACGCAATTCCTTTTCCGGCTCGCGGGCCAGGGTCATTTCCACGCCGCTGAGTTCGATGCCCGCGGGTATCAGATGGAGCCCGGGTCCGGCTTCCAGAAAGGTGTCCTCGACCAGGATGTCCGAGGTAAGGTACAGGTCATATGTGCTGAGAGTGAAATCCCGTTCGTGGAAACCGAAGGCGAGGGTGGCGTGACCCTGGGGGTCATTGTCGACGAGAAGAACTTTTTTCTCGAGTTGGGCCAGAGCTGAGGCAAGGTTTGTGGCGGTGGTCGTCTTACCGCATCCACCTTTTTGGTTGGCCAAGGCAACGACTCTCATATCGAATCCTTTCGATCATGAATCGCAGAGCGCAACCTCCCGGAATTGATCCAACCGGGATATTGGGTTTTCCTCTATGCAAAAAGCCCGGCGAGTCCTCCGTTCCGCGGGCCGCTGGATACACCATACGCCGCGTGCCGGGCCTGTCAACAGGTTTGATCGCCATATCAGCCGGCGGACGTACCCAGCCACAGGTACATGCCGACTCCGACCACCATCCCGCCCGCCACTTCAGCCCAGGTGTGTCCCATCAATTCACGCAACCGGTAACCGGGTACCTTTTCCCCGGCCAGAGCGCTGTCCATCAAATCGTTGAGGAGTTCGGCCTGTTTACCAATTTCCTGGCGCAGGCCGGTGGCCTCGAAGATCACGAACAGGCTGAACACCAGCACCAGACTGAAGATCGAGGAATCAAAGCCCTCGGTGCGGCCGACGGCCAGCGCCAGGGTAGTCACGGTGGCGGTGTGTGAACTGGGCATTCCCCCGTTGTCGAAGAACAAGGACGGTCTGAATCGCCGCTTAACGACCGCTTCGATGACCACCTTGGCCGCCTGCGCGGCCAAGCCGCTGAACAAGGCGATGATACCGGGGCTGGTCATCGGCAGCAGACCTTTCCTTGCCGGATAACGCGGTCAGTAGGCGCCAAGGTAGCGCTCGAGTTCCCAGCCGCCGACCGAGGCGCTGTAGGCTGTGAATTCCTCGCGTTTGGCGGTGATGAAGTGTTCAAAGATATGGCCCCCCAAGGTCGCCTTCATTAACTCGCTCGCCTCCAGTTCATTGATGGCTTCCAGGAGATCGCGAGGAAGCTGGGCGATGCCGTGCTCCTGCTTTTCCGAAGCGGTCATACCGAACACGTTCCGGTTCACCGCCGGCCCGGAATCGAGACGATTTTCGATCCCGTCCAGACCCGCGGACAGCATCACGCTGAAGGCCAGGTAGGGATTGCACGACGGATCGGGAACACGAACCTCGCAGCGCGTCCCGTCGCGGCGGCGGCCCGGCACGCGGACCAGAGGGGACCGGTTGTGATCGGACCAGGCGATGTTGGTCGGCGCTTCGTAACCCGGAACCAGCCGCTTGTAGGAATTGACCAAAGGGTTGGTGATGGCCACGAAGGACCGGGCGTGATGCAGCAGACCGCCGATATAATGCATCATCTCGGCACTGAGCTGATTTTCGGCTGCGGGATCGAAAAACAGGTTTTGCATCTCGTCCCCTGCGCCGGTGAACACCGATTGGTGCACATGCATGCCCGACCCGTTGACTCCGGCCAGGGGTTTGGGCATGAAAGTCGCGTGGAGACCGTAATCCATGGCCACCTTTTTGACGATCATGCGAAAGGTGGTCACCCGGTCAGCCGTTTCCAGGGCTTCGGCGTACTTGAAATCAATTTCATGTTGGCCGGGAGCAACCTCGTGATGAGCCGCCTCGATCTCGAAACCCATGGCCTCCAACACGTTCACGACGTCCCGGCGGGCGTCCTCTCCCATGTCCACCGGGGAAAGGTCGAAATAACCGCCGGTGTCATGGGTAATCGTGGTCGGGTCACCGTTGCCGTTCTTCTGGAAAAGGAAGAACTCGAGTTCAGGCCCGCAGACGGGTGTGTAGCCCAGCTTGTCGAATCGAGCCACCGTGCGCCGCAAGGCCAATCGCGGGCACCCCTCGAAGGGGGTCCGGTCGGCGTTGTAGACGTCGCAGATCAACCGGCCGACCTTGCCGCGACCGTCGTCAAATGGAAACACCGCATAGGTCCGCAGATCCGGCACCAGCAGCATGTCGGATTCTTCGATCCTGGTGAAGCCCTGTATGGACGACCCGTCGAACATGATTTCGCCCCGCAGGGACTTCTCTAACTGACTGGCCGGCACCTCGACGTTCTTGTTCTGTCCCATGATGTCCGTGAAGATCAGGCGCAGGAACTGAATCCTGTCCTTGGCCATGGTCTCCAGCAACTTCTTCTGAACTGATTCGGGGGCGATGACTCCGTCCGGGAACGGACGGTGAAAATCCTGGGACATGGTCTCCTCCGTGAAATGCCGGCATGAAAATTGGGACAAATCCGGTTCAATGGGTCCCCACAATAGCAGAAATCACCTCCAGATCAATGTGCAACTTGTGAATTCCCCTGCCTTCTACCATTTTATGAGATCGTATTGATGATGATGGGAACCCTCCGGGCCCCGCCGCGGTCTGTTCCCCAGCGGCCCTGATACCCTTCGAAGGAAGTCGAATATGTTCAAGTTTCTGCGTTCCCAGGCCAAGGTCTTCTACTGGGTGATCGCGGCCACCTTCATTCTGTTCCTGTTCCTGGGCGGCATGACCGGTCGGGGCTGCCAGGCTCCCGGTACCAAGAAATTCGAGGCGGGGGTGATCGGAACGGTCAACGGAACCAATATCTCGGCACAGCAATACGATTACGCCGTACGGCAGCAGAGGGCCCAGTTGCGTCAGCAGGCCCAGAACCGGGAACTTAACGCCAACCAGATCGCCACCGCCAACCAGCAGGCTTGGGATTCCCTGGTACAGGCCGCCATCTTCCAGCAGGCCATCGAGGAAATGGGGATCACCGTTTCCGACGACGAGGTGCTCTCGGTTTTCGAGAACAACCCGCCGCCCCAACTGCTGGCCCAGTACCGGGATGAAAATGGGAATGTCGACCGGGACCGGTATTTCGCGGACCTGCAGAACCCCGCCGTCGACTGGTCCCAGCAGGAGGCCTACATTCGGACCATCCTGCCGTGGCAGAAACTGACCGAAGCGGTTTCAGCGGAAGTCGTCGTGACTGATGAAGAGGTCCAGAAAGAATACATCCGGCAGACCGGTAAGGCCGTCGCAGAATACATCGGGGTCGTCTTCGCGGATCTGGAAGGTGATTTCGAAGCTACCGAGGCTGAAATCAGCGACTGGTATCAGGCACACCCCGATGATTACCAGTCACCGGCCAAGGCCGGGTGCCAAATAGTAAAATTCGCCAAGGAATCCAGCGAGTTGGACTATGAAGAGGTCCTGGAATTCCTGCTGGAAATCCGGGAAGAGATCATTTCCGGTCAAAAGAGTTTCGAAGCCGCCGCCGGCGAGTACAGTGACGACGCCAACAGCGCAGTCCAGGGCGGAGATCTGGGGCGATTCGACCGTTCCCGGATGGTTGCATCCTTCACCGAAGCCGCTTTCAAGCTGCCGGTCGGCGAAATCAGCCAGCCGGTCAAGACAAAATTCGGTTATCACCTCATCGAGGTCACCGATCAGGAAATCGACCAGGATACGGGTGAAGTATACGAGATCAAAGCCCGGCACATCCTGCTGAAAGTCAACCCCGGTATGGACACCCTGGATCTTCTGCGCGACGCCGCCGAGGATTTCCGCAGCCGGGTCGACGCAGCCAGTTTCGCCAGCACCGCCGAAGCTGAAGCCCTGGATCTGATGACTCCGCCCGAATTCGTCAAGGGCCGCAACATCCCGGGTCTGGCCCTTTCCATGGGCGGCGCCAACTGGGTTTTCGGAGCCTCCACCGGGCAGGTGAGTCACCTGTTCGAGAACCGGGACAATATTTATGTCGTCCTGGCAGGGGAAATCACTCCCGCCGCGCCGGCGCCTCTGACAGAGGTTTCCACCCGAGTGGCGCTGGCCGTCAAGAAAGATCATCAGAAGGCCGCCGCGAGAGCCAAACTCAGCCCCGCCGTAGGCGAGACCCAGATGGGACGGACCATGGCCGAAGCCGCCGCGAATGAGGATCTACCGTATGCCGTCACCGACACCTTTACCATCAACGGGAATGTGCCGGGCATCGGCTACGGCACGGAGTTCAACGAACTGGCCATCAATGGGACAGTGGGCGTCCTGATCCCCGAGGTGGAAACCCTGCGCGGACTCTTTGCCTTGGCCCCGTTGTGGATCAACCCTTTCGACCAGACCGATTTCGAAGTCCGCCGCGCCGGGCTCCAGCAAGCCCTGCTGGCCCGGGCCCAGAACAAGGCCCTGGAGGACTGGTACAGCGCACGCCTGGAGGAAGCCGAGATAGAGGACCTCCGTTACTGGCAGCCGTGACCGGGTTCTTCCCTTTGCGGACCACGGTGTTCCATTGCAAGAGCCCGGAACCTGCAGGTTCCGGGCTCTTTGTGCTGCTAGCAGGCTGTTGAAAACTCAGCCGATCAGCGCTCCGAACGTGACCAGATCCAGTTTTCAACAGCCTGCTAGTTCTTTCCGCAGGGACAGTCAATCATCTCCGAAGGGATTGGCCGGTTTCTTTTTCCTGAAATCCTTCAATTCCTCCCCCATCCGGTCCAGTTTCTCCTGCTGCTGTTTCTGACTCTCCCCTGAATCGAACAGCTTGGCCATCTTCTCCGCCTCCTCGGATTTTCGGCGGTCGAACTCCCGGAGTTCATCGGAAATCTCGGGTCCACCTTCCTCGGGCAGTTCCTCGACCGCCAGATGGTCCCGGATCTCCGCATGCGTCTCGAAGGCGCTCTTCACCAGGACGGCCATACCCCGCTCGTCCAGGAAGACCAACTGCAACCTCACCGAACTGGCGGATTGCTGCAGTAGATCCGCCAATTCCTCCGGCGTCGGCGACTTGCCGTTCAGGTGGCTCAGGACCCGAATGCCCGCCAGCAGTAGTTGGGCTTCATTGCGGGTCATCTCAATCATGTTGTACATCTCCTATCCCGGTTGGCCAACAGTCCAAGCAACCGTTCCACGCGGTGACCCTCTCCGGATTTCAAGGCGTGGTCAAGCGCCTTCGGCAACTTGATCAGACGGTGTTCATAAAGTATTGCCGCTTCCCGATGCAGCCAGGGCTCATCGACGCCCGCGGCCAGGCCGTCGTTGATGACCCGTTCCACCAGGGGCCAATCACCGCCACGTTTGAGTATGCGCACGGCGTCCGCCAGAAAACGGGGGTCCCCCAAGCCCCGGGCTCCCTGCCGCGGCGCGGCAGCCGCCGCAGCTCCCAGGCAAGCCAGAGCCGACGTAGTATCACGCCGTCTCTCACAGATCCGGCCCAGGGCCCAGCCGTCGAGCCAGTTCAACCGATTGAGCGAACCGTCCCCCTCCTCGAGCAACCGCGCGGCTTCCACAACGCGAGCAAAAAACCGGCTCATGCCCTCCATGTCGCGGTGGTTATGCACCATGACCCGGGGCAACAGGTCCGCTCTACCGGTGGCCAGGAAATCGAACCAGACCTGGGGTATGCGGGATCCCTCGATGTCCCCGGTCTCGCGCCGCAGACCGCAGATCTCCCGTTCGAGCGTCTGTTGCCGGCAATCCGGCAGACGGTTGCCATACAGACGTCTGGCCGGGACGAGGAGATCCCAGACCACGAGTCCGGCCAAGGGATCGCTCATCCGGTTGAGACGCGCCCGGGTCCGCAGCAGGGGCAGGTCGAAGGAAGCGCCGTTGAAAGTCACCACCACCTGGAACCCGGCGGCCAGACCGGACAATTCCTGCAGCATGGCGGCCTCATGACCCGGTTCGGGCAGGAAGTACTGCCGGGTGATCAGACCGCCCTTTTCCCACCACGACACCCCGACCAGGAAGGGGATCGTGCCGGTTCCCCCGGCCAGGCCGGTGGTTTCAGTATCCAGGAACAGGATCTCCCGTGGATCGGGCGCGGAGTCTATACCCCGGGAAAAGAACTCCCGCAGATCCGGCAGGGGATCAGCCGGACCGGGCAGGGCATCGCGGTACTCTCGGCTCCACACCGGACCGGTGGGCGTTTCGGTTTCCCGCAGAGCCAACTCCGCGATGGAGGCCAAACGGCTCGCCGCCAGGGAAGCGTGATTCACCGCAGGAACCGGACGGAGTGAAAGACGGTCCAGTTGGGCCAGCCTCTTCTGCAAATCCATGCTCAGGCCTGGCCGGCGGCTTGGCCGGTCCGGCCCAGCAACCAGGAGGCGCCCTCGCGGGCCGTGGCACCCGACTCCACCGCGGGCCCCACACAGGACGGACATCCATTTTCGCAGGGACACCGGGACAGATGCCGGCGGGCAGCTTGGCAAATGTCCTCGAACTGTTCGAAGATACGCCGGGCGATGCCCACGCCGCCGGGAAAAGCGTCATACATGTAGAGCGTGGGTTTCCCGGTGAAGGGAGACCGCACCATCGCCGTCGTATTAAGATCCGCGGGATCGGCCATGATGAAAACCGGCGCCACGCGACCGAGCAGATGGGCTGCCCCCTTGAGGGCATCCCCGAGATCAAAGCCGGCGTTCACCAGAGACGTTCCCAACGCGTCGGGCAATTCCCACCAGAAACTGGTGGTGTGCATCTCCATCTCGGGTAGATACACCCGACCGGACCCGACGTTCTCGTGGGTCCCCAGTTTGATCTTCTTGAAAACTGTGACCTTGGACACCAGGCCCACGTCGCCGAGAGCCAGGCAGCCGTAGGAAAAATCCCGCCCGTCTTCGGCGGACAAAGTCTTGAGTTCACTCTTACGCTGGGCGTCGGTGTAGAAATCAACCGTGACCGGCTGCACGTGGGCTTCCCGACGCTCCCAATCGAGCTTGTCCACGTGGTACTGCTGGGCCCCGTGGATGTAGACGGCATCGTCGTGAAGCATCTCCTGGGCGCTGAACAGATCCATCTCCCCTATCACCCGGCCGCCGGTCGAAGACTGGTCGATGATGACCACGTTGTCGGGTGCGGCGCTGCGCAGACTGACGTCCTCGGCCGGATAGGTGTCGCTCATCCAGTGGTAGCGGTCGCCGCCGCGGTGGAGCACCTGCATGTCGGCCAGGTAGTCCAGGATCTCGTTCACCTCACGGCCGCCGAAGTTTTCCCCGGCGAGAAAGGGCAGTTCGAAGGCGGCGCATTTGAGGTGGCTCATCAGGATCACCAGGTTGTCCGGATCCAGGGATGCGTGCTCGGGGCTGCGGCCGAAGAAGTAGTCGGGGTTGTTGATGATGTACTGGTCGGTGGGACTGCTAGAGGCAACCAGGACCACGGCGCTGAGATTCTGCCGACGCCCGGCCCGCCCCGCCTGCTGCCAGGTGCTGGCGATGGTTCCGGCATAACCGGCCATTATGCAGACGTCCAGGCGCCCGATGTCGATACCGAGTTCGAGGGCGTTGGTCGATACCACCGTGGTGACGGTCCCGTCCCGCAAACCCTCTTCAATGGCCCGGCGTTCGCCGGGCAGGTAGCCGCCCCGGTATCCGCGCACTTCCCCGCTCTTGATTCCCACCCGACGCCCCGCCTTCTCCAGGTAGGTCAGCAGGAGTTCCACCCGCATCCGGCTGCGGGCAAAAACGATGAGTTGGGTCCCGGAAGACATGAACCTTTCGGCTATCGCGCGGGTGGTCTTGATTACCGAGCGCCGGATGCCGAGTTCCTGGTTGACGACCGGGGGGTTGTAGAAGATGAAGTGTTTCTCGCCCCGCGGCGCCCCGTTGCGGTCCACAGTCTTCACGTCCGATCCCGTCAGTCTGGACGCCAGTTCTCCCGGGTTGGCAATGGTGGCTGAACAACAGATGAACTGGGGGTCGCTGCCGTAGAAACCGGCCACCCGGCGCAGCCGGCGGATGACGTTGCCCACGTGGCTGCCGAAAACTCCCCGGTAGTTGTGAATCTCGTCTACCACCACGTATTTCAGGTTTTCGAAGAGCTTCACCCATAGGGTGTGGTGAGGCAGGATGCCCTGATGGAGCATGTCCGGATTGGTCACCACGATGTGCCCACTGCTCCGAATAGCACGACGAGCGGTTGCGGGGGTGTCACCGTCGAAGGTGAAGGTCTTGATGTCGACACCCAGATCGGTCACGAGGCCGTGGACCTCGTGCATCTGGTCCTGGCTGAGGGCCTTGGTGGGGAACAGATACAGGGCGCGGGACCGGCTGTCCCGCAGGATAGTGTCAAGAACCGGTAGGTTGTAGCAGAGAGTCTTGCCGCTGGCAGTCGGTGTGGGAATCACCAGGGAATGACCCTGGTGGGCCAGATCAACTGCTTCGGCCTGATGGCTGTAGAGACGATCGACGCCCCGCTTTTTCAGGATGTCGACGAGCCGGGTATCGAGGCTGGCTGGAAACGCGGCGTATCTACCGGCCACGGGCGGGATCACTTCCCACCGGCTTACATTGCGCAAAAATCGTTCGTCGGCCTTTAGCTGATCAAGAAGCTGGGCAAGATTCAAAGGCGCCTCCCCGCAAATCAGCTCTGCTTGGTATCGTTCATCCGGTCGGCTTCGTGCGGGGGTTCGTCCTTCAGCCCACTGCCCACATCGTCGATCTCGCGTTTCACCTCGTCGGTCGCATTCTGGGTGGCCGACTTGAACTTGCGGATGGACTTACCCATGGCTTCCGCGATTTCCGGCAGACGTTTGGGACCGAATAGAATCAGCACCAGAGCCAGGATCAGCAGCAGTTCGGACCAGCCAGCCATGCCGGGAATGATGGCGACAAAGGAATTCATCAGAAGCAACCTCCAAAAGGGGAGCTAGCGGTACCACCTGAGCATCTGCGAGGCAACGAACACCCCGATGACGCTCATGAGGTTGAAGTGTATCTCGAAGCCGAACGTCAAATCGATGATGACCAGATTCCAGTGGGTCACCTCGGGCCCAAAGGGAATGTACCGGACAAACAACTGTTCGGCCACACTCCCCTCGCTGAGGAACAGACCGATCACCTCGCTGAAGATGGCTCCGATCAGAACGCCCAGCATCAGAGTGAGGACGAGGGTGCCTAGTGATCTTTGCATCAGTCTCGATCTTTCCCGGTGCTCGCAGGCGTGCGACCGTTGTGAACCGACCATTGAGTTGGTGGGACAATAATACTTGGTTTCCCCGCACGTAAACAGCTCTTTTCCATTCGTGGGCCTCGCCTTGCCATCCTACTCAGGACTACCTGCGGCGATCGTTCGCTTGCCCGCCAGAAAGGAGGTCAAGTGGGCACAATCGGCACCCAGGATCAGGATGGCGTCCTCGCCCCCGCGGCCGTCCCATTCCCGGATGACCCGGATTCCTCCCAGACGGCGGGCCAGATCGGCGGCCTGGCGATCGGACAGCCGGCGATTGACCAGGAAGGTCCGGACGAAGTTCCGGTGGGGAGCGTTTCCGACCCTTTCGGCCACGCAGCCGACCCGGCCGAGCAACAAGCCGACCCCCCGGGCCAGGCCAAACTCGCTGGTCCCGTTTAGCACCACCAGGTGAATGGGAGTTTCCTCATCCGACATGCCGAAGGTCGGCGCCGCGCCGGTTGCAGGAGCCCCTACCGCAGAACCTCCCCTTCCTGTTCGTACCAGGTCCTTGCCGAACCACCACGACAGGGCACAGATCGCCACCAGGACCAGGAGCCAGGTGTTCAGACGGCCCCGCACTAGGCCTCCTGCACCAGTTTCGCGATGACTGGCCGCAGCATGTCGTAACTCTGTTCAAGCGTCAGGGGCATCACTCGTGTTTCGGCAAGGGTGCTCATGAAATTGGTGTCCCCTGACCAGCGGGGCAACATGTGGACATGGAGGTGCTCGGGGATTCCCGCCCCGGCGCTGACCCCGCCATTGTAGCCGCAGTTGATCCCCTCCGGGCTGAACGCCTCCACCAGGGAAGCCTCCATGACCCTGAGCAGGGCGCCCATTTCCGTCAGTTCGGCCGCCGTGCAATCGGTCAGCATGGGCTGGTGACGATTCAGCACGCACAGCATGTGCCCCCCGTTGTAGGGATACAGGTTCATGATCAGGTACCAGTGCTTGCCGCGATGCAGAATGAGGTTTTCCTTGTCGTCGCACTCCAGGCGGTTGCAGAAAACACACCCTTGTTCCTTCTCGCTTCCCGTCACGTAAGCAAACCTCCAGGGTGTGAAGAGCCTGTCCATGTCATTCCCCGCGGCCGGCCAACAATTGTTCCGCCTCGGCCAGTTCGTCGACGGTGTTGATGCCGACCACCTCAGCGGGGTCACTAGTGGCGACCGCTTCCACAAGGTGCCCGGCGCCTACCAGGTAGGCCACCGTGTCGGTCAGGTAGTACTCGCCCTGGTTGTTGTCGGTGGTCAGGTTTTCCAGGGCCTCGACCAGACGGTCGGTCTGAAAACAGAAAACGCCGGTATTGTATTCGCCGATGGCTAGTTCAGCAGCGCTGGCGTCCCTGGCCTCGACGATCTTCAGGACGCGTCCGGCGGGGTTCTTCACGATGCGTCCGTAGGCACCCGCATCGGAGACCAGGCAGGTCAACACCACTGCGGCGGACCCGCTCGCCACGGCACTCTCGATGAGTCGCTGCAGGGTCTCGGCCCGTAGCAGCGGGACATCCCCTGCCAAAACGACGCAGTAACCCCCCGGCCGCAGCTTGCCGACCGCAACTTGGACCGCGTGTCCGGTCCCCAGCTGCGGTTCTTGGAGGATGAAATCAATTCCGTCGCGACGGCAAGCCCTTTCAACCAGGTCGGCCTGATGGCCCACCACCACCACCGTATGGTTGATACCGACCGTCTCCACCGTATCCAGCACATGATCCAGGAGCGGACGTCCCGCGATCCGGTGCAGAACCTTGGGTAGATCCGATTTCATGCGCGTGCCCTTGCCCGCGGCAAGAACCACCGCGTCGATGAGATAGTCCCGGCCCGCTTTTCCGCTTGTGTTCATCCAGTCCTCCCTTGCCGGGCGCTAGCAGGCGGTTGAAAAACTGGGCTCGGTCGCGCTGGCCGGCACTTGCGAGCAGATCGCGAAGC
>CBDUYZ010000009.1:0-22461 GCA_965371575.1 uncultured bacterium | reverse complement strand
CGCGATGCTGGACCGCATCCGCAACGAGTGGCTGGACAGGGTCTACGGCAAGCGGCGCGACCCGGCCGTGGAGTTGCAGGAACTCAGGCGGCAGACCGCCGTCTGGAAGGCCGAAGGATCCCACCGTCCCGAACGCGCCCTGATCGCCATCTACTCGGGTTACGCGAAGTTCTGGTATTCCGGGCCGGTCCAGCGGAATATCGTCGATCGCGACAGGGTTCCGCTGGAGGAATGGATGACCGCAAGGCGGCCCATCCTGTCCATGGCCGCCCTGATGGGGCCGACCATGCATATTTTTCTCGTCATTGTGGCCGGAGTCTTCAACAAACTGGATTGGTACCTGTGGTTCGCCCTGGCGTTCGGCACCGGCTGGGGTCTCCTGGTCCTTACCGCCCGTGCGGTGATTGATCATCGGCTGGCCGCCCGGCTGGCGAAAGGGGCCTGACATCAGAGCCGTCCTGCTGGCTGCCGGGCAGGCTACCCGGCTGCGTCCCCTTACCGATGACTGCCCCAAATGCCTGCTGTCGGTGGGGAAAGAGACCATCCTGACCCGGGCGGTCCGGATTCTCGCCTCCCGGGGTCTGAAGCGATTCACCGTCGTGGACGGCTTTCGCGGCGACATGATTCGACGGGCCTTGTGCGCAGATTTCCCTGATCTTGATTTCACCTTCGTGCGCAATGATGACTATGCCGCGACCAACAACGCCTGGTCCCTGATGCTGGCCTGTGACGCCGGTGGCGCCGCTGACGAGCCCATCTTCCTACTCGACAGCGACATCGTTTTCGCACCGGAAGTCATCGACAGGATTCTCACCGGCGAGGCTCCCAATCGCCTGGGCCTGCGCACCACCGGCGCGGTGGGTGAAGAGGAAATGAAGGTCCGTCTCGATACCGCGGGTCGGGTGGCGGATTTGAGCAAGGAAATAGCGCCCGCCGAGGCGGCGGGGGAATCGGTGGGACTGGAGGTTTTTTCCGCGCCGTCGGTCAAGGTCCTGGGCCAGGTTCTGCACAGGCGCCTGAATGTCGAAAACCGGCTCAATGAATACTACGAGGCCTCCTTTGTGGAGATGATACGGTCAGGACACGAAATCCTGCCCGTGGACCTGGCTGGATTGCAGTGCATGGAAATCGATACCCTCGCGGATCTCACCGCCGCTCGCCGGGAGTTTCCGGAATCATGATAGGCTCGCTCGGTTTGGGTTTCCTCATGGGTTGGGCGGGTTCGATGCCCCTGGCGGGGGCGGTTTCCATCTTCGTCTTTCAGCACGGCCTGTCCGGCCGCTTTCGCCGAGGAATCGTGCTGGCCACCGGCGCTGCCGTCGCCGAGGCTATCTGGTGTCTGGTCGCGGTGATCGGCGCCGAGCAGATCCTGTCCCGTTGGCCCGGTCTCGAGGTAATCGCCAGGTCCGTCGGCGGTCTTATCCTGCTGGCTCTGGGTCTTTATTTCCTGCTGAAAATCAGCACGCTGCCTCGTGCAGCGGACGATCGATCGGGGGCTGAAGACGTTCCTCTCACCCTCCTGCGCGAGTTCTGGCTCGGTTTCGGGCTGGTTGCCGGCAATATCTCCATTCCCTTCACCTGGCTGGGAATGATAACGGTGGCTGTGTCGTGGGGACTTGACCCGGTTGCGGGACCCCCGTGGTTCTTCGTGGCGGGGGTGGCCCTGGGCATCATGGGTTGGTTCTTTCTTCTCCTGAAAATCCTGACTGCTTTCAGCGCCCGCTTCCGCCCCCGTACCCACGAACGCCTAATGAAGGCCATGGGCATCCTCCTGCTGGCGGTAGGAACCCTGACCCTCCTCAAGGTCTGGCTCTAGCAGGCTGTTGGAAAACCGGGCTCGGTCGCGCTGGCCGGCACTTGCGAGCAGATCCAGTTTTTCAAAAGCCTGTTAGCCCTGATTATTTATGAATCACCTACTGCCGCTAAATGGTCGTTTGAAATATCGGTCCTTCCTGCATATGGAGCGGCCCAGAACAATCCGCAGGTACGAGGACGTTCTGGGCCGCTCCATATGCAGGAAGGACCGATGCTTCAGACGATCACTTCACGAACGCCATGCGCCCCACCGACCGATTATTCCCGCTGGAGACCATGTAGAAGTATATGCCGGCAGCCACGCTGCGGTTATGGTCGTCTTTGCCGGTCCAGACCACCTGGTGGGTCTGGGCGGGCAGATCTTCATCCACCAGCGTCTTCACATGATGTCCGGCGATATCGAAGATCGCAACCCGGGTGCGGCCTGCCTTGGGCAGGTCGAAGCGGATCGTGGTCTTCGGGTTGAAGGGGTTGGGGTAGTTCTGCTCCACCATGAAGGCCGCCGGCGTGGCAACTTCCTCGTCCGGCACGGGAGAAGTTCCGCAACCGCTGGTCAGGGCGCCGATCAGCCCACAGCCGCCGCTGTTGGCAGCCGCGCAGGGTGACTCTTCGGTCAGGTTGAAATGGCCGGTCCCCGAGCTGCAGAACAGGGGATCAAGGGAGATGTTACCGTCGGTTCCGGTCGGGTCGGGCACGCCCGAATAATCGGCGACCTCGTTGCCGAAGGTGTCGTTGCAGCTCAGGACCGATGGCGTGGCCAGCAGGGCCATGCCGTTGGCGCTGGAAGCACCGCCGGTATTGAAGGCGACGATGTTGTGGGTGATCGCAGGCGAACTTGTGTTCACATAGATTCCGCCGCCGCCAACCGAGGTGCCTTCATTGCCGAAAATGGTGTTGCCGGTGATGGATCCGGCCGCATTGCCTTGGTAGTTCAGACCCCCGCCTAACAACTGGGCAGTGTTGCCGGTCAGGACCGAATGAGTCAGGACCGCATCGGTACAGTTGGTCAAATCAACGCCGGCTCCGATATGGGCATCGTTGCCGGTGACGACCAGGCTGTCCAGGGTCACGGTGGCCAGGGTGGCGTAAATGCCGCCGCCGTACGAGAAACTAGCCGCCGGGGACTTGATGTTGGCGTCGACTGCGACACCCTTCATGTTCAGGTTGCCGCCGTTGATGTACAGGCCGGCGCCGTGGTCGGTCATCGAATTACCGGAAATTTCCCCGCCGGTCATGTCTAGGGACGAACTGGTGTTGTGGCCGGCCACGTAAATGCCGCCGCCGTCCTGGAGCTCAAGATGGCCCGAAACGATGCAGTCGGTCATGGTGAGATCCGAATCCAGGACATGCACGCCACCGCCCAGGGGCGGATTGGAAATGTTCGTTGTGATGATGATGTTGTCGGAGATGTCGCAACCGATCAGCGTCGGCGTGCTCTCGAAGGCGAACAATCCGGCGCCGTAAACCGCGGTATTGCCGTGGATGGAAACGTTCTCCAGAACGGGGCTGGAGTCATTTATCATGATGCCGCCGCCGCAGCCCAGATTGGTGTTGTCGCCCACCGAGTTACCGGTCACCTCGAGATTGCGCAGGGTGGGGGAATGACCGTTCAGCAGGATGCCCCCTCCGTAGCGGGCGGAGTAGGGAATTCCCGAGAAGAAGATCCCGCCGCCGCCTTCGATCCGGAAGCCGTCGACCTCGGTGTCCGTGCCGATGTTACCCTGGACGCGCAAGGTGGGGTTGGTCAGGTCGCCGGTGATGGTCGTCAGGGCGGTTTCCAGATCGCGGGTCGAATAATCGGTGCTGTATCCGCCGAAGAACTTGATTCCTCTGTCGTGAAGGGTGAGCGGGCCGTTCAACAGGGCCAAGGATTCAACTTTGACCGTGTCCCCTGCGCTGGCGCAATTGATGGCGTCGAACAGGGTGGGGTATTCTGCCGGATACTGCTGCACGTTGTCTCCGAGAGCCTTTTGGAGATTGATCCGGCCGGCGCCCAGGAGGCCGATGTAGGCGGGATTCTGGGCGTCGATGTTATCGCAGGACGCAAGCAGGGTCGAAGACACGGTCTGCCAGGTCCAGGCGGGGTGGGCCGACCAGATCAGGGCGGCGGCGCCGCATGCTGTGGGAGAGGAGAAGCTGGTGCCCTGCACCGAAGAATAGGTGTGGGCGCCCGTGGATGCCACGTAGGCCGTAGTGTACATGTTCACACCGGGGGCCGACAGCTCGACCCAGGAGCCGTAGTTGGAGAAAATGGCCTTGTTGTCAGTGGCATCGGTGGCGGCCACCGCCAGCACACCCGATCGGGTGGACAGATAGGAGGGCACGCCGATATCCGGATTGTCATCTATGTTGTCGTTGCCGGCGGCTGTGATGACCAGGCAGCCGGCGTTCTGGGCAGTGGTCACGGCGGTGCTCAGAACCGACGAGGAACCCCAGCTGCAGTTGATGATCTTGGCGCCATTGGCGGCGGCGTAGATCATGCCGCTAGCGGCGAAATCCATCCGCACCAAGCCCCCGGTTTCGCCGTCGGGCGTCCAGCCGCAGCGCACGGCCATGATCTTGCAGCCCGGTGCGGCGCCGGCGATGCCGAGCCCGTTGTCGGTGATCCCTGCAGCCATTCCGGCGCAGTTCGTGCCATGGCTGCCATAGTCCATGGGATCGTTGTCCTCGCCGGTGACGTCCTCGTCGGGCCAGCCCTCGCTGGGGTTGAGGTTCACGAAATCCCAGCCCCTGATGTCGTCGACCTTGCCGTTGCCGTCGTCATCGAAACCGGGCGTGCCGAAGTATTCGGTCCAGTTGGTCCAGACCGCTCCGGTCACCTTGTCGGGATGGTCTCCGCCAAGGTCGGGATGATGCCAATCAACACCTGTATCGAGAATGCAGATGATGATGTTGGAATCACCCAGGGATTCATTCCAGGCGCCCACGGCGCGGATGTCGGCGCCGCCAAGGGTCATGTTGCGCAGGTACCACTGCGAGCTGTTGATGCCCGGATCGTTGGGCAGATAGGCCTCGTACACCTTGCAGATGTCGACCAGTTGGACTTCTTCCACCTCGGGCAGGGCTTCGTAGGCTGATTTGACCTGGTCCAGGCCCATCTCGGCGGGAAAATCGACGGCCCAGACGCGGTCCAGGACATCGGCGGCAGACTTGTCCTGCAACCTTTCCCGGAGCTTGGCGGTCATGCCGCCGTAGAGAGGTTCCATGTTATGAACGGAGAATTTGGCGGCCAGAGCGTCGAGTCCGGCGACTCCGACACGGGGCGCCGCGGCGGATTTGTCCAAGGACAGGGTCGTACCGGCCCTGACGGTGATGATAACGCGATCGGGCACCTGACCCACCACGGAGCTGTTTTCATAGGTTCCAGCACCGGCTGTTGCCGTCCCCAGAACAAGTGCGATCAGGACGGGAAACAGAATCTTCCTCATTGTCAGGTTCCTCTTCTGTGATGTACCCACCCCCCGGCGCGGCTCCATGGCTAACACATGGGAATCCACGTCATTTCCAGCTATACTGCTGGCCCAGGGAGGGATTTGGGCGAATTACATCTAGATCTTGCAGCAGAATGAATTATAAAGGAAAAGGAACAACGTTTCAATACGTCGGTTTATTGATCAAATCTGACGATTTTTTGACAGGTGCGCTCCACTTTCTAAGAGGTTGCGGCGGTTGGACATAAAAGACGTGCTGTTCATCGAGCCCTATGACAGCGGTTCGCACTGGGCTTTCAGGGAAGGGCTCGTGAAGCGCTCCGGGCACGGTTTTACCTGCCTCGTTCTTCCCGGTCGGTTCTGGAAATGGCGCATGAGAGGGGCAGCCGCCTGGTTTGCCGATCTGATCAACCAGGGCCCGCCGCTTGTGCCGGATCTCATCTTCCTGACCGGGTTCATCAACGTTGCGGATCTGCGGGGCCTTCTCGACCCCCCGCTGGACCGAACCCCCATCCTGCTCTATATGCACGAGAACCAGCTGACCTATCCGTTGAGTCCGGCAGAGGAATTCGATTTCCACTTCGGATTCACCAACATCATCAGTACCCTGGCCGCCGACCGCGTGGTTTTCAATTCCGCCTGGCACCGCGACTTGTTCCTGGACGCCCTACCGGGTTACCTGAACAGGATGCCCGAGGCGGTGCCCAGGGATGTCGCCGCCCGGCTGCGGAGACGATCCGCCGTGCTGGGTGTCGGCTTGGAACGGTCGCCTCTGCCGGCCGACCACTTTCCCCTCTATCGGGGAGGGAAGTGTGATCCCGGGGCCGGCCCCTCGTGGCCTCGCGGGAAACGACATCTCATACTTTGGAATCACCGCTGGGAATTCGACAAACGGCCCGATCTGTTCGCCGCGGCCCTGAACCGCCTGCTCGACCGGGGACTGGATTTCGATGTGGCCCTGCTGGGGGAGTCCCGCGGCCAGGACAAGGTCTTCGCCGCCCTGCGGGACCGGTTGGGGACGCGTTGTCTGGCCTACGGCCATCTGCCCGAGCGGGCGGATTACGAAGCCGTCCTGGAACAGGCGGATATAGTGGTGAGTTGCGCGGAACAGGAATATTTTGGGATTTCCGTGGCCGAAGCCGTGCACGCCGGTTGTTATCCCGTCCTGCCCAGGTCCCAGGTCTATCCCTCGCTCTACGGGTCGCGCTGCAAGGGGCGGCATTTCTACGATTCCGAGGAAGATCTGTCGGGCCTGCTGGCGGATTTGCTCACCAGCGACGCCTGTGGTCATGTCTGTTCCCTAGACGGTGATATGGACGGCTACTGCTGGGACCGCCTGGTTTCGGAGTTCGACAGCATGATTACCGAGGTTGCCGGGGCCGGGCGCTTGACCTCAGGCGATCGAGGCGAAACATGAAAGGACCGGGAGTCCTGAAAGCCTGTCTGATTGATATCGAAGGGGTACTGGTGCGTGACAAACGCTACCAGGCAGTTCCCGGTTCGGTGGATTGGATGACCTCCCTGGCCGCCGGGGGCCTGCCCTTCTGCCTGGTCAGCAACAACACCACCCACCGACCGGCGGACCTGGTCGGCGAGCTGGTCCGGGTGGGTTTCCCGGTCACCGAGAAGCATCTGGTGGGAGCTCTGGGCTTGGGCATGCAGTGGCTGCGGGAGAGGAACAAGGAAAAGATCCGCTGGCTGGGAACGGTCGGTCTGGAGGACTATTGGCGTGAGGAAGGCTTCGAACTCGTGACCGCTGGATCGTGCGAAGCCGTGGTGCTGGGGGCCAACCCGGGGCTGAACATATCCGATCTGGATGGTGTTCTCGGTCCGGTGCTGGATGAAGGGGCGGACCTGCTGTGTCTCCACCGCAACCTGTTCTATCTCGACGGGACAGGTCGTCGTCGTCTCGGTCCGGGAGTCTGGGCGGCTGCCCTGGAGGCACTCGGAGGAGTCGGTCAGGTCGTCACAGTGGGCAAACCTTCCGCAAAAATATATCGGGAAGGTCTGAAAAGGGTTGGCGTAGCTCCGGAAGAGGTCATATTTATTTCGGATGATCCCATTTCCGACCTTGTCACTGCGGGACAGCTGGGTATGCGCACCGCCTTCGTCTTGTCGGGGAAATATCCCGATCACGGAGTTCTGGCCCGGCTGGAGGAAAATGACTGGCCGGATATCGTCTGTTCGCGCTTGAGTGATCTCAACAATCAACAAGAGGAAACAGTTTGAAAGACGACGGTAGTGACAACACCAGGAACAGAAGCGGCAAGCGGAAAGACAGCAGGCGTGGGCGGGGGCGTCCGGACCAGCGTCGTTCTGCGCAACAACAGACATCGACTTCGCGCAGCTCCGGCGGGCGCCGAACGGGCCGCCCGGGGAATTCCGCGCCGACCCCTGCTTCCACCCGTTCCGCGGTGCAGCCCGACGCGGATCCTGCGGGTTCCGACCTGACCCATACTCGGACCTTGGCGCTTTCCACCTGGGATCTTGCCCGGACACGTCGCAAGTTGCCTGATACCACCCGCGGTCAGGTCATGACCCTGCGTGCCCATCAGCAGCTGGTCGCTTCCTTTGAGAAGGAACGCAAGATCCCCGGCCCTGACCGCAGCGTGCTGAGGGTCAAGGAGGACGCCAAGGGTTCCTTCCTGCTGATCCATGGTGTATCCACGGGGCCGGGAGACCTTCATGAGTTGGCCGGCGTCCTGTTCGACTCCGATTTCAACGTCTATGTTCTGCGGCTGCCTGATTACGGCACGCCCGGGGATACAATAAGCGAAGTTTCCTGGGAATCGGCCCTGTACGAGGCTCAGCAGAGTTTCCAGCTGTTGGCCCGGGGCGGCGGCAAGGTGCACGTGGTAGGTTTGGGATTCGGCGCTACTTTGGCGCTGCTGCTGGCCCTCAGGGAAAACGTATCCTCCCTGGTGCTGTTGTCTCCGGCCATCATTCCGCGGGAATCCCTTTTCCAGCGCCTGATGGTCCGCCTGAAGATCCACCGTCTACGTGTGGTTCACCGCTGGCTGGGCTGGAACTCCGATTTGATGGAGGGCATGGACAAGGCGCGGGGCAAGATAGGGAAGCTTGGGGTGCCCATCTACGCGGCCCAGTGCGAGGACGATGACCGGGCTTCCCCTGCTTCTCTGAGAATCCTCCAGAACAAGGCCCGGAACAAGGCCTCGCGATTCCAGGTCTTCTCCGAGGGAGGGCACGCCATTCTCGCGGTCCACGGGAAGGATGTCCTGTACAACCAGATCCTTCAGTTCTGCGGATCCACCAGGTAGTTTTACCCGGCCAGGGCCAGTAGTCCAGCCAGGTCGTCGTCGCTGAGGGCGGCGCCGAGGCCGAGACGACGTGTGGCCAGCACGCCCAGGACGTGGATGTAATCCTCGTAGTTTTCCTCAAGCTTGCGCAGGACCGGCGCCAGTCCGGCGTTGGCGCAGGACCGTTCCTCCAGCAGGTCGGCGGCCATGCCGTAACAGCTTCGGCCGGTGATCAGGTCCCGGTTGTGGGTTTCTTCCGGTGTCATCCCGAAGTGGACCCGCCATCGGCGCAGGCCGTCTCCTCGATTCATCAACCCCTGATACAATAGCCGGTGATCCGCGTTGACCCGGTACCAATCCGCCCGTGCTCGACGGCCGAACTCCTTGCCGGGCGGCTGCAGCAAGGGGCTCGCCCCCCATTGCACCCGTGCATCCTGGTGTCCGGTTAGGAATTCCGCCAGGAGGTGGGACAGATACACGTTGACGTCCTCATCAGGACCCGCCCCGTTGGTGGGGAACATGGATTCCCGCCTGGCTTCGAGAAGCTGCTCCATCAGGAAGAAGCGCCAGGGACGGGGACCGGACCAGTCGGGAAAAAGTCCTCGGTATTGTGGGAAATCGACCTTGCAAAGTGATTTAGGCATGAAACAGTCCCTTCCTGTTTGCGGAATTACCTCCGGGGAAATGCAGGGACCATGCCGGTAGACTGTTCGCTGCCGCTTAATAACATATTGTGATCAAACAAGTTGTGGACAAAAGATACGGAAGGAGCCATTTTACCCATCCTCATGTGGTGGATTTTGGACCACTGTTGCACTCTCGCCCCCCGCCAACCGTCATTTTGGGCTTTGGTCTTCCCGAATTCCGCCGATCACATACGGGAATATTGCATGACCTGGACCGGTTCAGGTTTGACCCTGGATCGGCTGCGGGTTTGCGGTGTCTGCTGTCAACCGGGTGATCCGACCTTTGGACGCTCCCAAGTTGAAAGGAACGGGGAATGAGCGAGCAGGATCGTTTTGATTGGAACGAGGACACGAATTTCGAGTCAGAAGCTGACGTGAAAGAGGATTACGGCGACTTCGAAGATCCTCTCGACGGTTTCACTGATTACGAAGACATGTCCGGCTATGAGGATCTTTCCGAGGACGGCGCTCCGGCCGGGGAGGCTTTGGACGGGGCCAAGCCCGTAACGGGCGAGGTCGTGAGAGAGGTTCTGGCCGAAAAGATTCCAGCTGACAAAAAGACGGCTGCCGCCCTGCAGAGGCGGAAGCGGCGCCAGGGAATCTCGACCGTGAAGCTTGGCTTCCTGTTCACTATCTCGATTCTGGTCGCGGGAGTGGGTGTCGGCGGGGCCATTCTGGTGGCCGAGGGCGGTAGTCCCGCCTCACTGTGGCAGCCGCAGAATCTGCTCCAGATCGACCAACTGCTGAATTTCGCCGATCATCCACTGAACGTTCTCTACATGGTCACCATGGGCATTGTATTTCTGGCCATGCTGGGTAGCTACAAGATGTCCAGGGCTGCGGTCGAGGCCAACGAACGCACCTGGGAAGCCGAGAGCATGCTGGATAGTCTGACCGCCCTGAATCTGGACAAGCAGAAGGATTGGCAGAGCCAGGAGTTCAAGAAATTCCCTCCGGCCGAGGCTTTCGTCACCCGGACCCTGGGAGCGTGGCGCCTGCAGGAATCCCGACAAAATAGGCTCATGGGAGTCGAGGGCGAACTGCACCGGCTCGAAAAGGCTCTGGATAATAATTCCCGGGAGGATCTGACGGGCCGCTTCGATCACCCGGCCGTGGGGCGCCTGGCCGACGAGATGATCCGGTATTTCGACGCCAGGGAAACCGCTGTCCTGGATCTCGAGAAAAACGAGAGCAAGAACCAGGAAAACAGCACGGAAAGCATCGATAATCTGCAGGAGTCCCGGCGGTGGAACGGTTCCACCCTCGATCATCTGGGTGTACAGTGTGCGGCTATGGATGAACTGTCGGGTCAGATGGGCGACTTTGCCAAACAAGTCGAAAACGCCATGGCCGAGCCCAAGTCCACCGAGGACATGACCAACATAATCGAAAGCATCCGGAAAGACATCGCCAAGCAATCCTCCGGCGGTACGGCGGACGGCCAGACGGTGCCCGAATTGAATGATCTGGTGGACAGGGGAAGCAAGCTGGCTTTCAAGATCGCGATGGAAGTGGCTCGTCTGGGGCCCCGCGGTGAACGTCTGCTGCCCATGAGTCAGGATCTCGAGAATTTATCGACCGGATTCCGCCAATTGATCGACAGTATGAGCGACCGGGACGGGGGGAAAGCCTCGACACGTGCCCAGAGCAGCATCCACAAGAAGCTGGAAACCCTGGCCGCCCTGATCACCCAAGACGACCAGGCTCCCTGGCGGGACATGGCCGACAAGGTCCAGGGCTTCGGGCCCTCGGCTGCCCTGATCTCCGGCAAACTCACCCGGATGATCGATGGATTCAACGAGCAGGAGGACCGCCTGGTCCGGCTCGGCAGAACCTTCGCGGATTTGACCGGCGCGGATTTCGATTCCAGCTCGATTCCCCGTGAGGAATCGTCTGACGCGCCGGTTGCCTCTGTGGACAGTATCGATCAGGAACCAGCGGCAAGTTCTGAGGAGCCGACCGTGGCCACAGCTACCGTGGATCCCGACGCCGCTCCCGAAGCTCCCGGACTGGAACTCGATGTACCGACCAAGTTCAACCTGAATTCCGAATCCCCTCCGGATATGTCTCTTTCCGAGGATGAGGAAAAGGTGTACGATCTGGAGGATTTTGGAGCAGACCCCGTTGCGGAGCCGGAAACCGAAGACACGGACGAGGTGTTCGAGCTTTCCGATTTAGGCGCGACGCCCATGGACCAGGCGGTGGAGTCGGACCTGGATGGCGCAAGCGTTGAAGACGAGGTGTTCGAGCTTTCCGATTTAGGCGCGACACCCATGGATCAGGCGGTGGAGTCGGACCATGATGGTGCAAGCGTTGAAGACGAGGTGTTCGAGCTTTCCGATTTCGGCGCGACACCCATGGATCAGGCGGTGGAGTCGGACCTGGATGGCTCAAGCGTTGAAGACGAGGTGTTCGAGCTTTCCGATTTCGGCGCGACGCCCATGGATCAGGCGGTGGAGTCGGACAATGATGGCGCAAGCGTTGAAGACGAGGTGTTCGAGCTCTCGGATTTCGGCGCCAAACCCATGAGTTGATTTCCGGTCGGGTCAGTGGAACCCCGGGCCGGGGCATCAGCGGCCGGAACCGGATATGAACGAATTCAACCTGAACGAACCCGAACCCGGCCCCGGCCTTCTGGCCGACTATATGGTGGAACTGCTGAAGCGGTTCCACCATTTTTCAGGCCCCATGGAACCCGCTCTGGAGATGGCTCCCCACCTGGCCCGGATCAAGGTTTCGGCGCGGCTTCTGGCCGCCCTGGGCCAGCCATCCGGCCCCGTCGCGGAGGGTTTCGTCCGCTTGGGCGGCGTTCTCAAGGAATGGGTTGTTTTTTTCGAATCTTCACCGGAATCCTTTCCCCTCCATCTGTCCTTCCCTCTCGAACATCTGGCCGATTATCTGGAGGAGTTGCTGGCCAGGTGCGACCAGGGTGCTTCTGCGGTCGAATTGGCAAGGGACGCGGGCTGGCAAGCGGTCCTGGCCTTGTTCCGCCATGCGGGCACCCCCCTGGCGGTCCTGGAGGAGGTGGAGGATCTCTTCAGGAGATGGGGGCGTCGCTGGACTGACGAAATCCTGACTCCAGTCCAGGAACAGCGGTTGAGTCGGCGCTGGTTCAGCCTGAGGAAAAAGGGAGATGTCCTGTTCCATTTGGATGCTGGACAGGAACCACGGCCGGAAGGTCTCCGTAGCCCAGCCGGTGGATCCCCGGAGATCCTGTTGCTGGTGGACAGCACATTTCGCCGTGACCAGATCAGGGACAATCTCACCGACCGCGATTATCGGGTCAAGATGCCCCGTGATCCAGCCCAGGCCCTGGAATTCCTGGCCGCCGGTCCGGCGCCGCGGGCGGTTCTCTGCGACAATCTGGAGCCCACCCGGCATCTGGCTCGCCTGCGGAAGGGCCTGTCCTCGCTGCCGGGGGCGGCTAAGATCCCGCTGGTCCTTGTTGTCGGAAGTTCCCTTGCCGGTGTCGCGGACCAGGAGAGGGCCTGTTCCCTGGGGGCGGTCGCCGCCTGGCAGGAACCGTTCGACCCCGTAGTCCTCAACCGCATATTGCAACGCCTATCTCAGCCTTGATGTATCCTGCACAGCCGGAAGGCGTACAGCCGTTCCACGCCACTCCTCATTCTTCCCATTAACCCCCTGGAATACGGTACTTCCTGCCGATTCAAGGTCAGCCAACCTGTGGGCATGGGAGTTGCAAGATTCTCATATCGTGATGTGGCACGCATCGCATCTTGGAATCAAGAGAAGGAGACCTCCTCAATGGCTGACTACAACGATTCTTCCAGGATTTTCATCGGCAGTGAAGACAGGTTAAGTCAAGTGATGACCTCGGTTGAAGCCGCCGAATATCTGAAAATGCACGTCAAGACAGTGTGCCGTCTGGCCAAGGATGGGAAGATCCCGGCCAAAAAGGTCGGCAGTGAATGGCGGTTTCTCCGTTCGGTACTGGACCGCTGGCTCACCGAAACCATGGTCTGATCAATGGCTACACGGTTCAAACCTCTCGACCTCAATAACCCCGGGCTGTTCGGCATCGGTCTGGTGGGTATCATCGGTCGCTCGGACAAGAGCAACCTGCTCGATCTGGCCGACCGCTGCCTGGACAAGGGTAAGGTCAATCTGATTCTGGATCTTTCCGAACTTTCGTCCATGGGCGGGGGCGGCGCCGTCATTCTCGCCGATTTACAGCGCCGTTTGAAATCGGCCGCAGGCGAGGCCGTTTTCGTGGGAGCGGGAGAGGTTGTACGCCATTTCCTGAAGCTGAAATTCGACGATCTGCCTCTGCGGTTCTTCGAAACCGTTCAGGACGCCGAAGCTGACCTGGCGGGGTCCCTTCCGGTTCCGGAAGATCCGCCGAGTGAATCGAAACCGGAGGCCGAGGAACCCGCCGAGACCACCTCTCGGGCTGCGGCGAAGAAAGACCCCGGCTCTCCCGGGAAATCTGTGGTGGACTCACCCGTCAAAGTCGAGAACGACGAGGCCGTTTGTGCCATGAACGAGGTCCTTGAGGAGTTCAACGGCCCCTCCGGTGAATCCTCCTGTCATCTGGGTCGGCGAAAGGACCACCAGTACACATCCCTGTCCGAAGCGGTGGGCGCCTTGGGCAGCTGGTCCGAATACAAGGACCATTCGGAATACGCAGCCACGCTGCGTAACCTTCTCTTCAGCCACGGCCTGGCAGATGACGCCCATCTCCTGGTGGAACAGGAAGGCATGATGGAGGATCCCGACCAGGAGTGGCAGTTGCCGATCGATTGTTCGCTGGTCAGGCAGCTCGAAAAGGTCGGCGAGCCCCTGTCCATTCTGGATCTCCTGGAAGACGAGCTGGGAGAAGACGAAATCAGTATGCTGGAGGAGATCAATCCCCAGATCATCCTGCCGGTCATTCGAGAGGGGAAACTGGCGGCCATTCTCATGCTGAGCCGCGGAGGCGAAGAACACGAGTATTCCGTGGCGGAACACTTCGCCCTGGAATTGCTGTTGCAGGTCCTGGTGAAGGGAGGGCGTGAGTCTTCATCTTCGACCGGTAAGGCGCTGGAAGACGGTTCAACGCGTGGCCCAGAAACGGAATCCCCGGGAGATGTCGGCGACATCCAGGGCGACAGCGATGATCGCTCCGTGCCGGAAACCTGGTCCATGCCCACGGCCGATGTAGATTCCGTCGCCAAGGTTCTCCTCACCTTGGCCCTGAATCTCCCTGATGCCGATGATCGGCCCCATTTCTGGCGGGTGTTCGCCAGGCACAGTTGGCCGGCCTTGCCTGTGCGCCACCTGGCATTCCTGGGTACGGAGATGACCCGTCCCCAGGTCATGGTCGGTCACCACAGTCACTGGGAAAGCCTGGATCTGGGCAGCAAGAAGATACGCCAGTATTTCCGGAGTATGCAGCGACCGGTCGAAACGGCCAACATCCCCGCCACCTTCAAATCCCTCAAGAAGAGTCTCACTGAGAGTCAAGCCGACTGGATCGTGAGCCTGCACTGGGATGACGAATTCCTGGGCACGGCCATTCTCGGTCTGGATGAAGAGTTCACCTGCGACGATCCCGTGGAACGGGTCAGCCGGATCTTCGGCGAGACAGCCCGGCTGTTGGCGCGTTTCGACGACACCAATGACAATGCGGACATCAGTCTCCAGCTTGTCCGGCTTCTGTTGGCCCAGCGGGAAAAACGATGTTTTGGCCACGACAAGCTGACGCAGGCCATCGTGGAACACGTTCACCGCCTGGCCCGGGTCATGGGATTTCCTCCAGACCAGGAACGGAATCTCACCTATGGTTGCCTGTTGCGGGACATCGGCCTGATCGACAAGGACGACGATCTGATGCAGCCGCCGGAGGAAATGGACCCCACCCAGTGGCCTTTGTACCGCCGCCACCCCGCCGACGGCGTCAAGCTCCTGGAGGGTCTCAACCTGCCGAAAACCATCATTGATGTTGTCCATTGCCATCACGAGCGATTCAACGGAGAAGGATTCCCCTGCGGGACTGAGGGGCGGGACATTCCCTTGGCGGCCCGAGTCGTGACTGTGGTGGAGAATTACGTAGCCATGGTGACCGGCACCAGCAATCACGACCCCATTGCGCCCCAGACGGCGGCCCGCATCATGCGGGACAACCTGGGTCAGCGCTACGATCCCGACATCGTGGGCCTGTTCCTGAACGCCATTCTGGGCGAGTCGGATTCTCCCGAGAGGAAAAAGCCCCGCAAGAGGTCCGCCAAGAAAAAGGAACTGCAAAAGACCTGACCCGGAATATGGTGGACCAAGTCCCGTCCGGTATGTGCCACTGTCCCGCTTCGATTCCTCGGAGCGGGACACTTTATTGTGAATACCGGGACAAATGTGGGATGGTTATCGACAGGTGCCATGGTATCCCGGCACTAGTGGTGTTCGGCAAGATGTGAATTATCAAACAGATACAGAGCCAGGCCAAGGGATTGCCGGCTATTCCGGAGCGCGGCAGGATGGTTGCAAGGCACCGGATGCATGGCGATGAGGCTGGGAGGACTCATCGTTTGCGACCGAAGCGGCCGCTGTCCTGCGGGCATGGAAAAGGCGGCGGCGGCTTCATATTTAACCAGGGTCGAGATAATATCAATTTTGCGGCCGTCCGTTGCCAAGTGGCGAAGGTTCTGACATTATGCCATCAAAGGATTCCGCTCCGTTATACGCGGATCTTTTCCGGATCCGACCAGATGGGGAGTCATGTCCAACACCTTCGGCAGATTGTTCAGGATCACAACCTTCGGGGAGTCCCACGGCAAAGCCCTGGGTGTAGTCGTGGACGGCTGTCCCGCGCGGCTGGAACTGGCTTTAGAGGACGTCCAACGTCAGCTGGACAGACGCCGGCCTGGCCGGGGACAGCTGACTTCGGACCGGAATGAAAAGGACCGGGTGGAAATACTCTCGGGTCTGGAAAATGGTCTGACTCTTGGCAGTCCGATCGCCATGATGGTACACAACCGGGATCAACAGCCGGAGGAATACATAGGTGCCAATGAAATTCCCCGGCCTTCCCACGCCGATTTCACCACTCTGAAGAAATATGGGATACGTCCTTCCAGCGGCGGCGGCCGGGCCAGTGCCAGGGAAACCTGGGCTCGGGTGGCGGGAGGCGCCGTGGCGGAGAAGTGGCTGGCCAGGGAATTCGACGTCGAGATCGTAGCCTGGGTTGACGGTGTTGGGGAAGAGGGCCCTGCGGAAGTCGATGCCCTGACAGTGACCCGCCGGCAGGTCGACGCCATGGAAATACGCTGTCCCGATCAGGCTTTGGCCACGACCATGTCCGAGGTCATCCGGGCGGCCCGGCAGGAAAAGGATTCCGTTGGTGGTGTCATCTCCTGCGTGTGCCGTGGCGTGCCCACTGGCTGGGGGGAGCCCGTTTTCGACAAGATGGAAGCCTTGTTGGCCCGGGGAATGTTGTCAATTCCCGCAGCCAAGGGCTTCGAGATCGGTTCGGGGTTTGCGGGAACGCGCATGAGGGGATCCGCCCACAATGATCCGTTTGTGCAGAAGCAGCAGGGTCTGGGCACCGTCACCAACCGCAGCGGAGGAGCGCAGGGCGGAATCAGCAACGGGGAACCCATTGTGTTTCGCGTGGCCTTCAAACCACCGGCCACCATCGGGATCGCCCAGCAGACAGCCGATTATTCAGGCGGGGAGGCCACGCTCGAGATCCGTGGGCGCCATGACCCCTGCGTGGTGCCCCGTGCCGTGCCCATTGTCGAGGCCATGGCCGCCCTTGTTCTGGCTGACCTCGCCTTGATCCAGCGCACGCGAAAATAGTATCCGGTCAAGAAACGGTTTCGCCTTGGGTTTCCGGCGGGCTCTCGGCAACTTTTTTGTCGGGGTCTTTCCGGTCGGAAGGTTTTTTCTTGCCGGATCCCGACTTCCGTCGGTAGATCCGCTCCAACTCGGTGGTCAGGTCGTCGAGGGACAGGCCGCGGCGGATGGTGCCTTCATGCACCAGGCTGATGGCCCGGGTTTCTTCCGAGACGACGATAACGATGGCATCAGATTGCTCGCTGATACCGATTGCCGCCCGGTGGCGTGTGCCCAGGATGTAGCCCAGCTCATCCCGCTCGGTGATGGGCAGAATGACCGCGGCGGCGGCGATTTTTTCCTGGCTGATGATGACCGCGCCGTCATGCAGGGGCCCGGGAACAGTGAAGATGGATTCGATGGTGACGGCGGTTATCTCCGCGTCCAGCAGCACGCCCTTCTTGATCCAGTTGTTCAACCGCACTTCGCGTTCGATGACGATCAGGGCCCCCAGCCCGCGCTTTGCACAGCGGGCCACCGCTGCCAGGATTTCCTGCTCCTTGGGGATTTCATTCTCCGTTGCGAACAAACCGAAGCCCCGGCGCAGCCCGAGGTTGGCCAGTGCCGAGCGCAGTTCCGGCTGGAAGATGATGATGAAGGCGATCACCCACACCGTCTGCAGGGTGCCGATGATGCGGCCCACCACGATCATGCCCAGACTACCGGCCACGAACGAAAGGAGGAGCAACAGGGCCAAACCCACGAACATCTGTATCACCCGCGTGTCCTTGATGAACACGATCAGACGGTACAGCAGATAGGCCACGATGAGGATATCGAGGATGTCGATGATTGGGCTATTGGAGATGTTTTCCCACATGATGGTCCAAACTAGCACTGCCGAGGGAGTTACTCAACCTCAAGGTTATAACTCATTTTTATCCCGGATTACACCCGGTCAACCGTCAGCGGCCACGGCCCTCAATACTTCCAGAAATTGCACGGATTCCTTCACGTCATGGACCCGAACCACCGATGCGCGGCCTTGCCAGGCACAAGCGAGGGCGGCCAGGCTGCCGGGCAAGCGGTCGTCCACACCTGCGCCCGTGATCTCGGCAATGAACCGTTTGCGGCTGGCGCCAAGCAGCAGGGGTCGGCCGCCGGCCACGCTATCCAGGCGACCCAGGAGGGCCAGGTTGTGGGCCAGGGACTTGCCGAAGCCAATGCCCGGGTCGACCAGAAGGCGCTCCGGGGCCACACCCTGGTCGAGGGCCAGGCGGCAGCGCGCGGCCAGCCAGCCGTAAACCTCGCCCACTACGTCGAAATACGCCGGGGCGTCCTGCATGGTCCGCGGGACGCCCTGCATGTGCATCAGCACCAGACCGCACTCACGTGCGGCGGCCAGGGGGATCATTTCCGGGTCGAGCATCGCGGCGGAGATGTCGTTGATGGCGTCAGCGCCGGCGTCGAGTGCGGCGCGGGCTGTGCCGGCGCGGACCGTGTCCACGGCGAGAGGGATCCGGGTTTCGGGGCGCAGGGTCTCCAGGACAGGCAGCAATCGGTCCATTTCTGCGGATTCGCCGACCGGTTCGGCGCCGGGCCGGGAGGATTCCGCGCCCAGATCAAGGAGGTCGGCGCCCGCAGCCACCAGCCGAAGGGCATGTTCTACCGCCGGACCGCACCCGGCTGTGCGCGAATCGGGAAAGAAACTGTCGGGGGTAATATTGACGATGCCCATGACCAAGGGCCGGCCCGGCGGATCGAGAACCAGGCGTCCCAGGTCCCACCCAGGCGCGACGAAGGGGGCCGTCAGGCCCCCTTCGGGCTTTTCCACGGGGTTCATGAGTCGTCGCGGGGCGGGTCGGGATCGTCCACCGATTCGGTCTCCGGCTGATTGGACACTTGGTCGCTCACCTCCGGTTCGTCCGCGGGTTCACCATCGGAGAGGGAATGGTCCACTTCGAGGACGAGTTCCGGAAGTTCGTGGCCTTCCATGAGCATTTTGAATTCCGTGGCGTCCAGGGTTTCCCGCTCCAGCAGGGCGGCGGCCATGGTCTCGACCTGTTCCTTGTGGTTCTCCAGTATATGGCGGGCCCGTTCGAACTGTTCGGAAACGATCCGCCTCACTTCAGCGTCGATTTCCCGCAGCGTATGTTCACTGAACACGTGCTGGCGTCCGATGTCCCGGCCCAGGAAGACCTGTTCGCTCCCCTCATCGTAGGCGATGGGGCCGAGTTTTTCGCTCATGCCCAGGCGGGTGACCATGGTCCGGGCGTAGTTGGTCACGGCCTTGATGTCGCCGTAGGCACCGGAGCCGATCTTGCCCAGGAAGATATCTTCGGCCATCCGGCCGCCCAACGCGACGCAGATCTGGTCCAGATACTTCTGTTCCGAAATCGTGTACTGGTCCTCCGTGGGCAGCATGGCGGTCAGGCCCAGGGCCTGTCCGCGGGGGATGATGGTCACCTTGTGCACTGGGTCGGCTTCCTCGACGTGGTACGCTATCACCGCGTGTCCGGACTCGTGGTAGGCCACCTCGCGCTTGACCTTGTCCGTAAAGACACGGCTGCGGCGTTCGGGGCCCAGCATGACCTTTTCCTTGGCGTCCTCGAAGTCGTCCATGGTCACATCGTCGTGATTCTTGCGGGCGGCCAGCAGGGCGGCCTCGTTGACCAGGTTTTCCAGGTCGGCTCCGGCCATGCCGGGAGTGCCGGCGGCGATCCTCTGGGCGGACACCGATTCGTTGAGCTTCACCTTCTTCATATGGACCCTGAGGATGGCCTCACGTCCGACTATGTCGGGCATATCGACCACGATCTGCCGGTCGAAGCGGCCAGGGCGCAGAAGGGCGGGATCCAGCACGTCGGGCCGGTTGGTGGCCGCCAGCAGGATCACGCCTTCGTTGGATTCGAAGCCGTCCATTTCCACCAGAAGCTGGTTGAGGGTTTGCTCACGCTCGTCGTGCCCGCCGCCCAGACCCGCGCCCCGGTGACGGCCGACGGCGTCGATCTCGTCGATGAAGATGATGCAGGGCGCGTTCTTCTTGCCCTGATCGAACAGGTCGCGCACGCGGCTGGCGCCGACGCCGACGAACATTTCCACGAAGTCCGACCCGCTCATGCTGAAGAACGGTACGGCAGCCTCGCCGGCCACGGCCCGGCCCAGCAGGGTCTTGCCGGTGCCCGGTGCGCCCACAAGCAGGGCGCCCTTGGGAATGCGGCCCCCCAGGCGCTGGAACTTCTGGGGCGCACGCAGGAAGTCGATGATCTCCTGCAGTTCGTACTTGGCCTCGTCACAGCCGGCCACATCCTCGAAGGTTATATCCGGCTTATCCATGTTGAACATCTTGGCCTTGCTCTTGCCGAAGCTGAAGGCCTTGTTGCCGCCGCCCTGCATTTGCCGCAGGAAAAACAGCCACAGGCCCAGGATCAGCAGGAAGGGCAGGTAATAGGTCAGGAAATGGGCCCACCAATTGGTTTTTTGGGATTCGCCGATCAGGGATGCCTCGGGGTTGGCGGCGGAAATCCATTCGGCGAAGTCGTCCCGGTCCGAGAGCAGCCTGGTATGGAAACGATCCACTTCTTTCAGGGAGCCGTCCTTGACCGTCAGGGTGGTTTTCTCGTTCAGCTCGCCGCTGATGTCCAGGCTGGTCTTGGAAATGGAACGAATGTTGCCGTCGGTGACCTGCTGTACGAAGGCGGAATAGGTCAACTCCTGGATGACGGTCCGGTCGATATAGATCATCTGGTAGACCAGGAAGACCAGGAAGACCAGGAGAATCCAGAATCCCGCTGTCTTGCCGGGGATCTGAGGGGGTTTAACGCCAGATTTCTTTTTAGGGCGTCGGGTCGGCTGGTTGCCGGGTCCGGATTTCTTGCTGCCAGGATTGGGGTTCATTAAGTATCGTTCCCTTGCTTCGGATGTTCAGGTCATTTCCGCATCCAATGTCCAGATCTAATGTCCAGATCGTCTAGCGACAGAGATAGTAACTGTCTGCTCCGTGGACGGCAACAACCGCGTTCTTTCTGCGCGAGCCAGCCCAACCACCCACAGGATGCCGGCCTCGTCCGTCACCAACAGAACCTCAGGACGTGCCTTGCGGGGCACCTGCCGTTCCTGCAGGTAATCACTCATTTTTTTTGAGCCTTCCAGGCCGAACGGTTGGAACCGATCACCGGGGCGCCAGTTACGCACCCCCAGATTCCCTTTCAGGCTGACCGTGGGGCAGGTCAATCGCCAGGTTGCTTCATCGGCGGGGTCACCGACCCCCTCCTGGCCGTCCGCGTGGTAATCCCACGTTCCGGTTGGATTCTTCGTGACCGAAATATGATAATCATCCGCCTCCCGCCGGGGAGGCGGCGCAGCGGAGCCGGCCTTGCGAACCAGCCTGTCGAAATCCCGGCTCAGGCGCAGGCCGCCGGGAAGATCCAGTCCGGAACCGGATTGCCCCGCCGCGAGCCAAGTCAGGATGTCGTCCACATGGACGCGCTCCAGGCTCGCAGGTTGCCTTTCTTCCAGCCAGAGTTTCAACACCCGCGAGGCCAGGCCCACATCCAGCGCCAGCAGGCGGGCCACGCTCAACTGGTCAGGATCCTCCCGCAACCGGACTTCGGTCAGGGCTTCCTCCGTGAAGCGCTCCAGGAGTTTCATGTCCCCCTGGAGCAGCTCGGCCAGTCTGGCCGGAACGTTTTCGCTGCCCGGGCCGAAGATACCCCTGGCCAGGGGCAATAATTCACGACGAATCCTGGCCCGGACATTGTCTCCGTCCAGGTTGGTGGCGTCCGTGCGCCAAGGTTGGCCGATATCCTCAAGAAAGGCGATGATCTCCCTGCGGCCTACCTGCAGAAGAGGATGGATGACATGTCCACTGACCGGCAGGATACCGCGCAGGCCGGCCGGCCCGGTGCCGCGGAACAGGCGCATGAGCACGGTTTCCACCTGGTCGTCGCGATGGTGCCCGGTGGCTACGCAGTGCAGGGAGGTGTGTTCGGCAAGGATTTTCCGGAAAAACCGACGTCGCAGGTGGCGGGCGGCTTCTTCCAGCCCCTGGCCGCGCGAACGGGCCGTGGGCCGCGGATCCTCTGCGTTTTCATGCAACGCCAGGTCCAGATCGGCGCAGAGGTCGCGGCAGAAGAGGGCGTCCCGGTCGGCCTCCCCGGGCCGCAAGCGGTGGTTGAAATGGGCCGCCGCCAGGGGGGCGCCCACCTCGTCCGACCAGACCTTGGCGGCCAGCAGCAGGGCGATCGAGTCCGGCCCCCCGGACAACCCCACCAACAGACCAGGCCTGGGGATGTCGGCGCGGCAATCAGCGACGAGTTCCCCGATACGTGCGGAAACGCCAGTGATGAAAGGATGTGCGCTGAAGGAAAGGTTGGGCACTCTGCCTCCGGTCGTGGGTGAGGCGGTGGCGAGACGGATGATCAAGGACGATGGAAGTTGCGGAATAATGATGGTAGCGGCTCAGGGATTCGAACCCCGGACACTCGGATTATGATTCCGATGCTC
>CBDUYZ010000008.1:0-22821 GCA_965371575.1 uncultured bacterium | reverse complement strand
CATCGCTTTCCTCCTCGGCTTCGCGACCTGCTCGCATGTGCCGGCCAGCGCGGCCGAGCCCAGTTTTTCAACAGCCTGCTAAGGCAATAATCCGGAAAATCCGGAAAAAAAAGGGGCGGCCGGTCGGCCGCCCCTGCCGTTTCTCCCCGATCTACCTCATGGTCCCCGGCAACCTGTCCGGCAGCATGGGCTCGTCGTGGCAATCCTCGCAGCTCGGCCGTGCGCTGAAGTCCATCTCCAGGTGGCAGTCGCTGCAATCCAGATCCTCGTGGTCCTCGCTCAGGGTCAGACCGGTCACCTTGTGGTCAAAGGTTCCGACCTCCCAGTGGATGTGGCAGGAGGCGCACCTGTCCGACGGCGTGCGGAAATCCTGGGGCGAGCCGTGGCAGGTGTTGCAGTTCACATCGCTGTGATAGGGATCCAGGGCCCAGCCCGCCGTTCTGGTGTGTTCGAACATCGGCTTGGCCTTTTCGGTGTGGCAGAATCCGCAATCCCGTTCCCTGTGGCAGGCGCAGCAGGTGGTAAGGTGGTTTATGTGCTGAGGCTGGGCCTTGCCCGAGTCGTGGCACCGGCGGCAGCTGTCGCCCCGGTGACAGTCCACGCATTGAAGCCCGAACATGTCCACGTGATCGTTGTGATGGAACGTGACCAGCGCTCCTTTGTCATAGTCCGTTTGGTAGGTGTAGGTGGGAACCGCCTCGATCTTCGGGTGGGGAATACCCACGATGTCGGTGGTGTCCGCCACCGCCGAGCCTATGCCCTCGTGGACCTGTTCATGACAGAACCCGCAAGCGCTTTCGTGGCTCCAGTCCCGATGGCAATTCATGCATTGCCGGTGATAGGCACCCTTGAGAGCGGGCTGGTTGAGACTGACCGGGCCCTTGGTCGCATCGTGGCACTCCCGGCAGGGGGGAATGACGCCGGACTGCTCCGAGTAGTGATGGCAGTTCTCGCAACCGCCGGTCATGTTGGACATGTCCGCGTGGAGACGGTGGGCGAAGACCACTGGGCGGTAAAGGTCCGCCAGCTGGTCTATGATGACGATCTCCGGTCCATCCGCCGCCTCGTGCTGGCCGTAAAAATGACTGCCGTGACGTGGGCAGTGGACCAGGCAGGGATTGTCGGGGGTAGGGTGATCGCAACTATGACAGCTCGCACAGGCGGTCACCCTGTCGGGTGCCGTAGTGGGCAGGTGCTCCTGCGGATGGGTGGGATCCACTATCTGGTCCGCGGCCCAGGCAGGGACCGCAACCATGATCAGTCCGAGAAACAACATTCCGCAAAGCGATGAGTTACGCATGTTCTGTCTCCTCCTCGGCGGGCAGGACCGGGAAAATGAACACCCAGGTCCGGTAGAGCAATACGATCAAGGAGATCATTCCCACCGTCAGCACGATCTCCGTCCAGGCGGGAAAATACCGGCCTTGGGAATAGGGCGGGGTGTAGCCGGTGACGAAGACGTTGAACCGATTGAGCACCACCCCGAACACGACCATGGCCGCGGCCGAAAATAGCCAGGGGGGTTTCCGCCGGAGCCGGTGGCTGAGAAACAGGAAAGTAGGAATGATCACGCCCACGACAATTTCGATCCAGAACATCATCGCGCGGAAGTTGGCCTCGAACATGAAGCGCAAGGCGTCCCGGTTGACCAGGTCGATGACCTTGGCCGCGAAGTAGACGGTCAGCAGCAGGGGGATCATGCGGGCCAAGGGACTGAGCACATGCATCTCGATGGGTCGTTTGAGGGACCGCGAGGCCAGGATCGATTCGAATATGGCCATGGACAGACCCACCGCGAAGGCCGACAGCAGGAACAGCAAGGGCAGCACCGGGGTGAACCACAGGGGATGCAGCTTGCTCGGGGCGATGGCCATCAGGGTGCCCAGTGAAGACTGGTGCGCGCAGGACAGGACCACGCCGGCGATGATGAAGAAGGTCATCACCCTGGCGAGGGTCTTGTCCAGGATCCGCAGGAGCCCGTCCAGGAACCCGTTCAGTTTGCCGAGGACGCCCGGCAGGTTCACCCGGCCGATGAAGCGTTCGCAGACGATGGGCAAAAACTCGATGTACAGCACGGTCAGATAGATCATGACGCACATGCCGACCTCGAAGAGGGCGGAGTTGCCCTGCCACATCGAAGGCATCATCACATGCCAGATGTTGTAGTAACGGCCCAGATCGACGCAGACCCCGAGACCCACGAAGGTGTAGCCGATGGCTGCGGTAAGCAGGGCCGGCCTGACCAGAACGTGGTACTTCTCGTTGTTCATGACGTGGGCGATGAAGGCCATGGTGAAACCGCCCGCGGCCAGGGCAACGCCCGTCGCCACGTCGATGCCGATCCAGATGCCCCACGGGTACTGGTCATTTAAATTGGTCACTGCTCCGAGCCCGAGGAACAGGCGGACCACCAGGGTGGCCAGTCCGGCGGCGGCCAGGATCGCCACCACGATCACCCCGGGGGTGAAGAAGGGGACCGCCGAGTTGCCGGCCAAAGGACGGGCTTCGTGGTGGCCGGGGGGCGTTTTGCCCAGGAGGGCCGCGTTGCCTTGTTGCATGGAATCAGCCATTTTCGTCCTCCTTTTCCTTCCGTTTGTCGGTGGACGATTTCATCAGGATGCTCAGGATCCCGAACAGCATCAACGGGCCGGTAAATCCCTTGAAGATCCCGTGCTGGATGGTTTCGGTGATCAACGCGGGGCTTTCGTCGGGAAGATCCGGAATATCGATCTCCGCCGGTGACCGGTCGGTGAGCATCAGCCAGGAAGTTCCCCCGACGATGTTTTCCCCGAGGACCTCGGGAAAATACCGGCCGGGATTCTGCGCGATCCGGGAGTGGGCCAGTTCCAGCAGCTCGGACCGCCGGCCAAAGACCAGGGCTTCCGGCGGGCACATCTCCACGCAGGCGGGGGGGCGGCCCTCCGTCAGGGTCCGTTCAGCGCACATGGTGCATTTCATGACCCGGGGCGTGAGGGGATCGCTGTACTCGTAGGACGGAATCTGGAACGGGCAGGCGACCATGCAGTACCGGCAGCCGATGCATTTCCAGGCATCGTAGATCACCGGGCCCTGGGGAGATTTTTCCAGGGCGGCCACGATGCAGGCCGAAACGCAGGCGGGATGCTCGCAATGCATGCACTGCACCTTGACGTCGAGGGGCTGTTCGGTGCCGGCCGGTGGAGAGTAACGGTTCACAACGGTGTACGACTTGTCGTGCGGCCGACGCATCTCATCGAACACGCTGGTGTCGCCGAAGGTTTCCAGGTCTCCGTGCGGCAATCCGTTCTGTTCGGCGCACGCCCATTCGCAACGGCGGCAACCGATGCAGAGAGTCGTGTCGGTCAGGACGCCAAGCCTGTCCGAATCCAGTTTAGGATGCGGTGCGGACGCCTCGGCTCCGACCGCGGTCAAGGCCGCGGTGCCCGCAGCCGTCCCCGTGATTTTGAGAAAATCCCGACGACTGACCATAATGTAGTCCTCCTCGTCACTCCGCGTCCGGACCCTCGTCCGGACCGCCTTGTTTCGCCCCGGCGGACTGCCTGGGGGCTATTTTCTTTCCCGGCAGGACACAGAGGCCCCGGCAGGATTCGATCACACAGGTGTCTCCACAGCTTCCGCCGCATTGCAGACAGATCAACTCGGTATCATGTTCTTCGGCAAGGGTGAACGTGATGACCCTTTTCACAAGATCCAGGAGATCCACTTTTTCCTGGCGAGAGAACTGATCCATCAGAAGCTTCTGCTTCTTGCCGAGAATCCGGTCGAATTCCCGGAGGATCTCCAATCCGTCCTCAAGCAGGATGATCTCCAGACTGCGTCGGTCATCGGGTTTGACCTGCCTGGCCACCAGGTCCAGTTGCTCGAGCCGGTCGATGTTCTTGCTGACGGCGGCGTTGCTGATGCCCAGAAGCCTGGCCAGATCGCTGATCTGGAAGTCGCCGTCGGTGGACAGGATCCTCAGGATGTTGAACTGGTTGCGCGTCAGGTTGATGGGGCTGGCCATCTGCAGGGTGCTACGGTGGCAGATATCCCCGATGACCTGGGCCATGATCCTGATGTTGGCGTTGAGTTCCTTGTCCAAGGTCCCCATATTTAACCTCGTTTATTGTTAACCCGGTTAAATACTATCCGGCGGCAGGGAAATGCAAGGGAAAAGTTGGGAAAATTTCTCTAACTAGTTGAATGACAGAAAATTACTAGTGGGAAACTATGAATTGTCAAAAATATATCAGGATCTGCATTTGAGAATTGTTGACCCGGATACAGCAACGATCAGGTCCGAAATCAGCAGTCCACAGGGACCGACTTGCCGGCGGTATCGACGTTCACATACGTGACCTCGGCCTCGGTCACCGCCACCACGTTACCGTCCAGGCGCCGGGTGGCTTCCACGATGACCAGCACCTTGAGCGAAGTGCGGCCCACCTTGATGATATCCGCGTAGAAACTGACCAGGTCGCCCACCTGCACCGGTTGGTGGAAGATGACTTGGTCCATGGCGACTGTGACCACTTGGCGGCATCCGCGCCGGATCGCGCCCACGGCCCCGGCCTGATCGATGTAACTGAGGATCACCCCGCCGAAGATCGTGCCGTGGTGATTTGTGTCCCGGGGCATCATCAATACCCTGATGGCTGCGTTGCGATGATCCTCGGGCATAATGCTCATCCCCTCTAGAAAGAGAGCCAGAAGGCGATTTCGGGGTACCAGACGTCGTTGTCACCGAGCCCCGTGTAATCGTTGAATTTCTCGTAAACCGCGCCCACGGCGAGGTAGTTGCCGCCCTTGCGGTAGGCTATGCCGAGACGCCCGCCATAGGAATCGTAGTCGGGAATGATGAGAGGATTGTCACCCGTGACGAAGGTCTTGCGCCAGAAAGCGCCGACGTAGGGCCTGATGGGGCTGATCTGCCACAGCACGTAACGGACCTGGGGCGTCACTTTCCAGAAGGTGGGATCCTGCAGGACCCAGCCTTCCACATCCACTCCGGCTTCCAGGCCGTTCAGGACGTAATAACCCACTCCGGCACCGATAATGAAGTAGGTCTGACTGAGAGTGCTGCCCGCGCCGCCGTAGAAACCGACGCGGATCTTGCCTTGCTTGAAGGGGCCTGGGTCCGGACCTGGCTTGGGGGCTGGCGCTGGAGCAGGAGCAGGGGCGGCTTGGGAAATGGTCTGTTCGTCCTGGGTTTCCGGCTCCTCCTGGGCCAAGGCGGCCGCCACCAGCAGGGCAAGGATGAGAGCGGTGGCCAGCAGAACGCCCACCACGGTGCGCAGTCGATTACGTTCAGACATGAATTTCCTCCTATGAAATTCAGGTTGGATGGATTTTATGTATGACACAGCCTAGCATGAAACGGGAAGATTCACCTTCAACTATCCTGTTCTTTTCCTTTTTCCTCGGTTTCGGCCATGTTTTCGGCGAGTTTCTCCAGGCGGGTTTCGAGCAGCGCCACCCGGCCTGCGGCCTGTGCTTTTTCCCGGTCTTCCTTGGCGGCGTTCCGCTGGAGGAACCGGCTGAAAATGCCCAGAACGATGATGACCGCCACGACCAGGGACGAGCCCCAGATCACCGATTCAAGATTCCCCCAAAGGTTCGGCAAGGTGTCCGTAACGCCCCCCAGGGGACTGGGTTATCAAGTTTTTGTCAACTGGACAAACCGGAGCGGTTGTTAGATATTTAACGTGATGAGGATATCCCGAATGGTGGCTAAATGAAAGGTTGGATGTCATGTCTCTCAGGGATCAGGATGCGCTGGATTATCACAGTGAAGGAAGGCCCGGCAAGACCGAGGTCGTGCCCACGAAACCCTGCCTGACCGCCCGCGATTTGTCGCTCGCCTACTCGCCCGGGGTGGCCGTTCCCTGCAAGGCCATCGAAGCGAATCCCGCCGATGCCTACAAATATACCAACAGGGGCAATCTGGTGGCGGTCGTGTCGAACGGCACCGCGGTTCTGGGCCTGGGCAACATCGGCGCCCTGGCCGGCAAGCCGGTGATGGAAGGCAAGGGCGTTCTGTTCAAGCGGTTCGGATACGTGGACGTGTTCGACATAGAGATCGACACGGAGGATGTCGACGAGATCGTCAAGTTCTGTCAGCTCCTTGAACCGACCGTGGGCGGCATCAATCTCGAGGACATCAAGGCGCCGCAATGTTTCGAGGTGGAAAAGAAACTGCGCGAGACGATGAACATCCCCGTGTTCCACGACGACCAGCACGGCACGGCCATCATCGCGTCCGCCGCCCTGATCAACGCGGCCCGGCTGCAGGGCAAGGACATCACGAAGATGAAGGTGGTCGTTTCCGGGGCGGGAGCCTCCGCCATCGCCTGCGCCAAGCTCATCGAAACGATGGGAGTGCCGCGGAAGAACTTCCTGCTCGCCGACAGCAAGGGTGTCTGTTACAAGGGCCGCACCAAGGGCATGAACGAATACAAGGAGTACTTCGCCAACGAGACGGACAGACGCACCCTGGCCGAGGCGATGGTAGGCGCGGACATGCTCCTGGGGTGCTCCGTGGCAGGTCTGGTGAGCAAGGACATGGTCAAGTCGATGGCCGACAAACCCATCGTGTTCGCCATGGCCAATCCCGACCCCGAGATCACCTACGAAGATGCTCTCGACGCCCGGCCCGACGTGATAATGGCCACCGGCCGCAGCGACTATCCCAACCAGGTCAACAACGTGCTGGGGTTCCCGTTCATCTTCCGCGGCGCCCTGGACATCAAGGCCACGGCCATCAACGAGGAAATGAAGATCGCGGCCGCGCACGCCCTGGCCGAGTTGGCACGCCAGCCGGTGCCGGACGAGGTGTCGGCGGCGTACGGCGGTGAGACTTTCGAGTTCGGTCCCGAATACATCATTCCCAAGCCCTTCGACAGCCGGGTGCTGTCCGTCGTGGCCTCGGCGGTGGCCAAGGCGGGCTGCGAAACCGGTGTGGCCGGCGACCCCATCACCGACTGGGACGCCTACCGCGAATCACTCGAGGGGATGCACAACAAGAGTCTGATGGTCATGCACGCCATCCGGTCCAAGGCCAAGGCCCAGCTGCGGAAAATCGTCTTCGCCGAAGGGAACGACAGCCGCGTGCTTGAAGCCTGCCGGATAGCCGTGGACGAAGGGTATTGCCAACCCATTCTGCTGGGCGACGTGGAGAAGGTCAGGGCCAAGGCCGAGGAAATCGGCTTCAACCTGAAAGGTGTGATCCTCAAGGACCCCACGAGTTGTCCCAACCTCGAATCCATGGCCCAGCAACTTTTCCGTGAGCGGGCGCGCAAGGGCTACAATTACCGGAAGGCCTGGCAAATGGTGCAGCGGCCCATCCATCACGGGGTGATGATGCTGCGTATCGGTGAGGCCGAAGGCATGGTCTGCGGCGCGACCCGGGCCTACGTGGACACGCTGCGCTGGGTGCTGACCCTGGCCGAGATGCGGCAGGGCGTCAGTCGCGTGGTGGGGATGCATGTGCTGCTGGTCGAAAACAAGGTCTACATCTTCGCTGACACGTCGGTGAACTTCAATCCGGACAGCCGCCTGCTGGCCGAGATCGCCCTCATGGCGGCGTCGGTCGCCCGCCACTTCAACCTGGAACCGGTGGTGGGCATGATCTCGTTCTCGAACTTCGGGGACAACGACACGCCCGAGAGCGCCAAGGTCCGCGAAGCCGTACGCATCCTCAACGAGGAGCATCCCGAGTTGCAGGTCGACGGGGAGATGCACGCCGACGTGGCCATCCTGCCGGGCCAATGCCAGCAGGCGGTGCCGGACAGCAAGATCATGGGGCAGGCCAATGTGCTGATCTTCCCGGACATGCAGAGCGGCAACATCGCCTTCAAGCTTGTGGGTTACCTGGGGCAGCGCGAAGTGATCGGACCGCTGCTGATCGGGTTGAAACAACCCATCAACGTGGTGTCGACCCAGTCGACGGTGGCGGAGATTGTCAACATGGCGGCGCTGTCTGCCTATGAGGTCAATCGGACCTGAGTCGGGTAATTGATTCACGGACCCGGGTCCGGTCGGAATCAAGTCGCCACAGTTGTTGCACAACCAGCGGCCTGCGGTTATGAATCATCCAAGCCACCCTACTCGGGGAGATTCGGCCATGCCACAAACCATCCTGGTGACCGGGGGAGCCGGTTACATCGGCAGCCACACCTGCCTCGAACTCCTGAACGCCGGTTGCGGGGTGGTGGTCGTCGATAATCTGGATAATTCCAGCGAGGAAAGTCTGCGCCGGGTCCAGGAACTGGCCGGCCGGGATCTCACGTTCCACCACGTGGACGTGTGTGACCGCGCAGCGCTGGCGAAGGTGTTCGCCGCCCGCCGGTTCGATGCGGTGATTCATTTCGCCGGGCTCAAGGCGGTGGGGGAAAGCTGTGAGATTCCCCTGCGCTACTACGAGAACAACATCTTCGGTACGGTCGAGCTGTTGAAGGTGATGCAGGAACACGAGTGCTTCAACCTGGTGTTCAGTTCTTCGGCCACCGTGTACGGTGACCCGGCCACCGTGCCCATCACCGAAGATTTCCCGCTTTCGGCGACCAACCCCTACGGCCGGACGAAGCTGTTCATCGAGGAGATCATGCGCGACGTCTGCGCCGCGGACGACCGCTGGCGGTGCGTGCTGTTGCGGTATTTCAATCCCATCGGCGCGCATCCGGGCGGGCGTATCGGTGAGGACCCCCAGGACATTCCCAACAATCTGATGCCCTTCATCATGCAGGTGGCCGTCGGGATGCGCCAGGAGTTGGGTGTCTTCGGCGACGACTACGACACACCCGACGGCACCGGAGTGCGTGACTATATCCACGTGGTGGACCTGGCCCTTGGCCATGTGGCGGCCATCGCGAACATGGGCGCCTTCACCGGTTGCCTGCCCATCAATCTCGGTACGGGACAGGGATACTCGGTGCTGGAGATGGTGGCCGCCGCGGAAAAGGCGTCAGGCAGGGGAATCCCCTACCGCATCGCGCCGCGCCGGCCGGGTGACGTCGCCTCCTGTTTCGCCGATCCTTCGCTGGCGGCCCGCCTGCTGGGCTGGAAGGCCGAGCGGGGCATCGACGACATGTGCGCCGACCACTGGAAATGGCAGTCCGAAAACCCGCGGGGATACCCGGCATGACCCGGCAGATTACCCGGCCACCCTGATGATCGCGCCATCCGGTACCGTCGACGTGGAAGAGAATGCGTGGGACTCAATCAAGGCACTGTACAGATAGCGTTCTAAGAGCAGACAGGCGGGGTTCGGCGGGATCCCAGTAATCCGCAGGCCGTAGGCCGAGGACATCCGGGATCCCGCCGAACCCCGCCTGTCTACTCTTAGAACTCCTCGGCCAGCTCATTGTCCACCGCGTAAATGCACACCTCGCGCGCCGCCTGCTCGTTGTAGCCGTAATTTTCGACCAGGTTGCCGACCAGGTAGGTGATATCATCGCGGATCCGCTTGTCGTAGGTGCGGAAGTTGTCGGTCCCGTATTCCTTCAGGGCGCGGCGGAAGTTGGCGTTCTTCAGGAAGGGTTCGAGCACCTTCTCCTTGAGACTGAATACGTAGCGTTTGTGCAACACGGCGAACAACGCGGTGTCTTCGATGCTCTGGCCTTCGACCATGATCTCCTGGGTCAGGGTCTGTGAAGTGTACTCGCGTTGGGTTTCTTCGCGGAACTCTTCTCGCCGGCCCTCGCGCACGTCCGGTCCAAGCAGGTGGTCCTCGATGCCGACCAGGAAGGTCTCGGTGATCTCCAGCCGTTCCCCGGTGTAGGTGCAGACCGCGGTGGTGCCCATCTCGTAATTCAGTGCGAACAGGTAGTTTTTGACGTCGCTGGCGATCTGCTCCTCGTTGTAGTAGTAGAGCGATTCCTTCACTTCCTGCAGGATCTGGAAGTTGTACATCCGGCGCAACGAATCCAGGAAGCCGCTGGGCAGCTGTTTGTCCAGCTCGGGCCGAGTCTTGGTGAAGAACCGGCACAAGGTGTCCATGGTGATCAGCTGGTCCTCGTTGGCGTAGTTCGAGTACAGGTCCTGGAAGATGTTGATCGAGTCGCGGCCGCTGAAGCCCTTGTTGCCCTCGGTCTCAGCCTCGGCGATGATCTTGCGCCTTCGTTTGGCCGTGAAATTATTGCGGTCCTCCTCGTCCAGCCAGGCAGGGATCAGCCCCGTGTAGATGGCCATCTTCAGCAGGTGCAGGTTCTCGTCGCAGTACATCTTGTATTTCTTGGGATCGCCGATCCAGTCCAGCAAAGCCCGCGATTTTTCGTTCAAACGGCTGGAAATGATCGCCCGCGCGAAATTTTCCAGCACTCTCGGCAGGAAGCTCTCGCCGATATGCCGCCCGAAGGTGTTCTCGTAGATCTTCACCTCGGTCGACGAGTCCAGCACGTAGGATATGTTGATGAATTCGATGCGTTCGCTCAGCGACTGGACGCCGCGGATGTTCTTGTTGTCCTCGGGATTCATCACGCCCAGGAACAGAGAGTTCACGTTCTCCTCGATCTCATCGACCTTGTGCACACCGTCACTGATGATGTTGTGCAACTCCATCAGGCGTTCCTTGTTGTGCCCCTTGAGGTCCATCAGCGCGTAGATGCCGTTGTTGGTGCGGGCGTACCGAGAGAAGAGATAGCGGACCGCGTTACTGTCCTGCAGCAGGGAACTGATGCGCTTCTGCAGCTCGGGATTGGTCAGCACCTGTTGCCGGGAACTGCGGTCGCCGGGATTGAACACCGAAATACCCTCGCCGAGGCGCCGGTTGAACACGTAGGGCCGAGCGTGGACCATCTTGAAGACTTCGGCCGGGTCGCCCAGCTTGTGCAGCAGGGCCTTGTAAAGAGTGGTGCAGATGGTGCAGGGGTTGTCCTTGAACACCCAATCGTATTCCTTGCCGTAGGACAGGTTCCACTTGAACTCGTCATTGGCGAAGAGATGGTCCAGGAAATCCGAGCGCTGTTCCTTGGGGATCATCATCAGCGGATTGTCGTGGCTGGGGCAGGGCACTTCGACAAACCCCGAGCGCAGTCGCGGCCGGTTGCCTTCTTGGGCGTCGTCCATCGTGTTGCCGGAGACGTCAAGCAACTGCACCAGCTTGTCCATGACCGGCTGGCCGTCCATGTCCGTGAATTCCCCCAGCACCGAACGATCGAGGCGCCAGACCGTCTCGTAGCGGCAGCCCTCCTCGCTGTTGGCATACTCCTGGAACTTGCGGAGCAGATTGTTCAGGAAGATGGATTTCCCGCAGCCGGGCGGCCCGTCGAATATATAGATCTTGTTCTGCTGGGTCCCCCCGCGGAAGCCTTCGATCATGTTCATCAGGCGATTGGCGAAGATGCGGTCGGCGAAAAACGGGTTGTCCGTGCCTGTTTCGAACAGGTCCTTGGTGTCGAACGCCACGAAGTTGATGGACTCGGGATCCTCGGGGTATTCATCCTGGCCTGTGCCCACCGAGGCTCTCACCATGTCGTGGAACACCTGGTGCACGTTGCGGATGAGCGTTTCCGGGCGGGCCCGCAACACGATCAGGAACTGCTCGAAGGTGACGGTCTGCGCCCGGTCCAGCCCGCGCTGGCTCTCCTCGAGGTTGTCCATGGCGTTGCGGATGTGTTCCATGCTCAGATCAATCCCTTGCTGATTTTCCGGTCCTTCATCGTGTACCTTACGCGCTGCCATTCGACCTGGGCCCGGGTCTCATCCTCGTCGACCGGTGGACCCATGCCCGGCAGGGTAGGCTGCTGATCGGGTTTCTTGATCGATTTGACCTCGGTGGTTTCGAGCGTCACTTTGCCGCCCCACAGGAATTCCAGGCCGAGCATCGTGTTGTTGATGAATTCCCGGACCAGGGGCTTCCCCTCGAATGTGTGGTCGAGCCAGAGGTTGTTCTCATCGGTCTGTTCCAGGTCGATGGTGATGTAGGGGGGGTGGTAGAGGGAATCCTTCACCATCTGCCTGTAGTCTGCGACCTTACGGCTCTTGACGTACCACTGCCACACCATGCGCTGCTCGTCGAGGATCTTGTCGGCTACGAACAGCTTGTGGCGGGTCACGAAGTCCTGTTCGATGAAGGTGTTGATGAACAGGAAATCATTCATATTCTCGCGCACCCGGAAGATGTAATCCTGGCCGGCGCCTGTGTGATGATCGAACCTGCGGCGCTGCTCGGTGTCCAGCATGGCCAGGAACTCCTGGCTGTAGCGTCCCTTGTTCGCCGCCTCCTCGATGAAGTAGAACAGGCGCATGCCCAGCGCGTAGGGATTCAGTCCGACCCGCGGCATGGAGGTGACTGCGGCGTTGACCCGGGCGAAGTCCACCTCGTGGCTGGCTATGCGGTCGTCGCGCATGAACAGCGTCTCGTGCCAGTAGCTGGCCCAGCCCTCGTTCATGATCTTGGTGCGGATCTGGGGCTGAAAGTACAGCGAGGTCTTGCGGACTATCTGCAGGACGGTCTGCATCCACCGGTTCTCCTCGCGGTTCAGGAACTCGGAGTGGTCAAGCAGGAACTGGATCAGATCGCGTCTGTTCTCGCCGTGGTGACCGTTGGTCTTCTCGAACAGAGCCTTGAATTCGGGATGCAGCCGGTGAATCCTCTTGAAGAACCTGTCCTCGCCATCTGCGCCGTGTTTTTTGATCGCCTTGTTGTAACGCTCGATCTCCTTCACGTAGTCGTTCACGCGCACGTGCTTCTCGTCCTGGAGGAAGACGTCGAAGTAGTAGTTCAGCCTCTTCGAGAGGTCGGTCGTGTCGGGGCGATGCATTTTCGAAAGTACACCGTGGAAGTCCACCGTGTTGTCGATGGAGCGTGCGAACTCTATGACGTAGTCGACCCAGCGACCCTTTTCGCTGCGCAACTGGGCAATGGCGCGCTTGTCGGCCAGAGCCTGGCCGACGAAATCGTCGTCCCAGGTGTGCCGGAAGTACAGGTTGTTCTGGAAGAAATCGATGTGCCCGAGAACGTGGTAGAATATCATCACGTTCAGCCAGTCGGGATTGTTGTCGTTGTAGAAACTGATGGCCGGCCGCGTGTTGATCACGGTCTCGAAGGGGTTGCTGGGGTACAGCTCGTAACGGCCCTTGCCCTGCAGCAGTTCGACGTCGTGCACCCAGAAATCGTACATGGTGGGGATCATGACCTTGGGCGAGAGCTCAAGCAGGTCGCGGTTGGTCACAATGTACTCGAGGGATTCATCGTCGAAGCGCAGGCCGGCATTGCGGGCGCGGTCCTTGCATCCCTCCATGATGGTCTTGGTGTGTTGGTCGATCAACTGCATTTCCGTCGATCCCCTATTCGCTGATCAGCTTCTTGATACCCTCGATGATGCGCGGTTCCTCCGCGCTCTCGGACATGACGTCCAGCCGGATGATGTCCTTCTTCTTCTCCAGGAAACCAGATGCTGTCAGGTATTTCTCCACCTCGGACTCACCTGGTGTGCCGTAGGAGTTTTCCGCGATGGTCACGCCGATGCGGCTGGCATACTCCATCATCTTTTCGATCTCGGGCAGCAATTCCTTGCCTTCGGTGTCCCAATCGTCGCCATCGGTGCCGTGGAACACGTAGATGTTGTGGTCCCTGGCCAGGCTTTCCTTGGCCACGATCTCGTTCACAAGCCGGAAGGACGAGGCGACCTTGGTGCCGCCGGCCACCCGGCTGTTGTAGTAGGTATAGAAATCCGGGACTTCCTTGGCCTCGGTATCGTGCAGGATGAAGCGCGATTCGACCTGTCCGGCGTACTGGTACAGGATCCAGCTGTAGATCATCACGTGCTGGCTGACGACGACTTCGGTGGGTTTGCCGCTCATCGATCCGGAGTAGTCGCGCAGGAAGAAGATCACGGCCTGCGATTCGTAGTCCTTCTCCTTGGACAGGATTCGATAGACCCGGTCCCGCGGAGCGATCAGCAGGTCGGTGGTGTCGATCGGCTCACTGGGGTCGATGCGCCCCAGGGCGATGTTGGTCGCGATGAGTTGCCGCAGTGTGGCTTTCTTGTCCAGAAACTGGCCGAAGCCGCGGTGCCGGTCCGTCAGTTCGTATGTGTAACGGGTCAACGACCGCGTCTTGCCCTTGTCCTTCAGGTTGGGCAGGGCGAACTGCTCGGTGAGGATCTTGCCCAGGTCGTAGGCGTTCGATTCGACTTCGTGGGGACCGCTTTCGCCTCGACCGGGCCCGGCGCCCTCGCCCTCGCCTTCCTGGGGTCGGACGGGCTGTTCGCCGATGACCTCACCCTCTTCGCCCTCACCGCTGCCGCCGGCACCGCCGCCTCCCTCGGCCTCATCCCTGAAGTGGGAATCGTGGACGAATTTCTCCTCCACGGTGGTCGGGACCACTACGATCTTGCCAGGACCGCTCTTGCTGGGTTTGACCAGCTTGCCGATGCGGATCTTGCGGGGGAAGCCGTCCTCTTCGCGCTTGCGGTCGCGTTCCATCAGGTCGTCAAGTGAGCCGATTCGCGCGGTGTAGCTGTCGTGGGGAGCGCTCATGGCCTGGACGAAGGTCAGGTCGCCGTAGCGGTAGATGTTGTTGAATACCCGTTCGATGACCTCAAGGCCGGGCGTGAAGGCGGGCGCAGGCGGAGATTCGGGCAGGGAGTGGTCGCTGCCGGTTTCAAGCTTCTCCAGGAGTGCCTTGGTCTTCGGATCCATCGGTCTAGTTTTCGTCTTCCTGGGTGCAGAAGTACTCAATGGTCTTCTGCGCGCAGGTCCGGCAGTAACCCAGCTTGTTCAGCATGGTGTCGATCATCCGGTCGTACAGCTTCTGGTTCTCCTCGTTGGTGCGGTTGGCCAGGGCGCCGATCAGGCTGCCCGCCCCGGCGATGTCGCTTTTGAGGCGCACGTCGGTCACGGCTTTGACCAGTTCGAGGTTATCCATGAAGTCGTAGTTGGGGTCGAGGCTGATCTTCTGTCCGTAGATCTTGCGGATCGCCGTGCGAAAAGTCTCACGCTGTTCCTCGGTCTTGAGCTGCAGGCGCTCCTCGATGCTCTTGATGAACCGCTCGTCCACCTTCAAGGCCCTCAGTTCGCCCGTCTGGGGATCCTTGTACTTCCACATCTGGTCCGGACCCAGTTGCACGGCGTCGAGGCCGATGATCATGTTCACGTAGTTCATTACGTCCTTGCGAATGGCCTGGGGCTCGTCCATGTAGGCGTTGAATATCTCGGTCATGATGCGCTCGCGGTACAGTCCGCGCGCCGTTTTCAGATCCTCGAGATACTTGCTGCGGTCGTTGTTGTCGGTCACGTAGTCGAGGATGATGCGCTCGATCGTGTCGAATACATCGTAGGCGAACATGCAGCAACCCTCGTTGGTCTCGCTGCTCTCGACCATCAGCTGAATGGCCCGTCCCAGGTTGCGCTGGCCCAACCCCTTCTGGCCGAAACGGTTGGTGATGTCGGTGTCTTGGCTGAGGTCGGCGATCACCTCGGCCAGCGCCTTGATGCTCTTCTCGCCCGCCACCTCACCGGCCGCCAGCTTCATGGTCTCGACGGGGGTCAGTTTCTCGCTGCGGGGCAGGCGCGACAGGATCACCGCCACGCTGGCTGCGTAATTCAGGTTCGGATCCTGGTGCAACACCTCGCGGGTCAGCGTGGTCTTGGTCTCGCTGCCGATGGCGTACTGGGTGAGTTGTTTCTGCAGCAGGTAGTTGGTGTTGTGCGAAATGTAGCTGATCCGGCAGCGGTCCACGATGGGCGCCTCTTCCTTCTCGGCCAGGAAGCGGTTGAACTCGCTGTTGTTGCTCGTGGCGACGATCAGGGTGTCGATGGGCCATTTGAAGCCGTCGATCTCGATGTTGCGGTTCTGGATCACGCCCAGGTAGACCTGCACGAGGTCCTTCTTGTTCTTGAAGAGCTCGTCCGAGAAATGGATGCCTCCGCCGGCCACGCGGGCCAGTGCGCCGCGCCGCAGGTCGAAGCGATAGGGGTTGTTGGTGTCGGTGATGTGCAGCAGTCGCTGGATCGATTCCTCGCCCAGAAGGTCCACGGCGCTGGAGGTGATCTTGTCCTTCGCCGGGTACTTGCCGGTCACCGTGCCCAGGCTCTCGGTCAACGGCACGCGGAAGATCTCCACGTGGTTCAGCATGTTGGTCAGGTTGCCGTCGCAGGCCTCGTGGATGTCGCTCCAGATATAGCTGGTGCAGGCGCCGAGCGGGCGGTAGTTCTCATACATTTCGGCGGCCTGCTCGTCGCTCAGGCCGATCTTGGCGGCCAGGAATTCACGGTTCTCCTCGGGGGTCTCGAAGAGATTCATCGCCAGGATGGCCGGATCCTCGTAAGTTTGGCTTTCGATGGTTGTTATCTTGCCGTATGACCCGATATTATCCAGCCCGACAAAGCGGAAACTGTACTTGCGATTGGGCTTTACGGCCAGGAATTCACGGTACAGGCGGCTGACGTACTCCACGAAATAGGTTTTGCCGTTACCGGGCTCTCCGACCAGGACGTAGGCCATTTCGGCCGAGGATCCACCCTCAGCGGCGTCCTTCACGTAGGATACGAAGCTGTTGATTTCGTCATACAGGCCGACGATATGCTTCTTTCCCTTACGAAAGATCTTGAAATCATATGTGGTCTTGCCGTTGACGACGACCTTCTCGATCTCGGTGTCGAGGATCATGCGGCTGATCCCCTGGAACGCGTTCTCGAATACACGTTCCTCGTTCTTCAACGCCAGAAGGTGGTTGTTAAGCGTGTTTTTCTTGACTGCAGCCATAATCGACCCCCGTTTGGACTCTTGCCCGGATCCATTCTGAATCCATTCTGAACCCCATTGCCGTGTAACCTACATTCCGCCCGCGCTTTTGTACGCGCCCGTGCTCAAGGCTTCCGCAAAGTGTGTGCCGGAATCGAAGGGAAGATTACAAAGCAGTGGATTTCAATGAGGTGTGGCGTTATCCCGATCGAACCGCAACGGAAGGTTGTCCTTCTATGAAGGAACAGAAAGACGTTCCGGACTGCCACATTTTTTGAGATGGAAATGGGTTACGGTATTCCCCGGTCGGGTCTGATATGATCAGCGGAGGAAGCCGGGGGCGCATGTTCGGGGAGAAGGACTTCTGGGTAAGAGGATGCCGTGACGATTGCCCTGATCATCAACGATGAAGTGAACATTCCGCTGAGCGAACTGGCCTATACGGCCAGCCGGTCGTCGGGTCCCGGTGGTCAGCACGTCAACACGGCCGACACCCGGATACAGGTGCGGTGGAACGTGAATGAATCCGCCGCGCTGAGCGGTGCCGAAAGAGTGCGCCTGCTCAAGAACCTGGCCTCTCGGTTGACCGAAGCGGGCGACTTGATTCTGGCCAGCGATACCCATCGCAGCCAGCGCCGCAACCGTGAGGAGGTGACCCGGCGGCTGGCCGCCTTGGTGCGCGAGGCCTTGATCCCGCCCAAACCCCGCCGGAAGACCAACCCCACCCGCGCCTCGCGGGAAAAGCGCCTGGACGAAAAACGCAGGAAGGCCAGGACCAAGAAGGATCGCGGCAAGAAGTACGACGGCGGGGACTGAGCCGGGCCCGGTTTCCATTGTCTTGCGGCGGGACCCCCTGCTATTGTGCATGAATTGGCCGACGGTCGGGAACCGGTTGAACCAGGCTGAGTTAGGAGTTTTTCCCGGTCCGGCCGAACAGATAAACGGTGCTTGTCAACCGGCCGATCATGAAGGCCGTCGCGGCGGCGGTGACGCCGATCCAGTCCCCCAGGCGGATGGCCACGAACAGCACGGCCAGGATGACGACGACCTCCATCGCCGAAGCCCAGGTAATCGGTCCTGTGTTGCGTCGGGCCACCAGCAGCGAGCGCTGGAAAGAGAGCAGCACCGAGAGCATGGGCATCAGGGTGAGGATGCGGATGGGCGTCAACGCGAAGTCGGCCAGTTCGCCCGTCAGGCCCGAGATGGTCCGCAGCCAGACCGCTGCCAGTGGTGTCCAGGCGATCAGCGTCAGCCCACCGGTAGCTCCCAGGCCCAGCAGGATCGCGAAATTTCGCACGGTCCGGTAGTTTAACCAGCTGCGGCCCAACATGGCGAGGGCGGCCTCCTGGTAGCTGAGGCCGGGCGACCGGAAGATGAACACAAGCGAGTTGACGACCGGCAGCACGGCCAGTGATTCGAGTGAAAAGCGGGCCTGACCCATGAAGAAGGTGACCATCGGCTGCACCGCCAGAGCGATGGTCGAGGTCAGCGCCAGCGGCAGGTAGAAATGGATGATGTCTCGGTAGCCGAGTATGTTGTCCGCTGGTTTGCCAAGGTAGTCGCGGACGGCGACGGCGGCCATCAGGCGGCTGGCGAGCGCTTCAGCGCAGACCCCGCCGGTCAGGGCGGCCGCGCCCACCCAGGCCCCGGGCATGCCGGCGGCGCGGCAGATCAGCGCGGTTACGACCATCGAGACCAGGCGGATTACCGTGCCCCAGGCCACGCGGCGGGTCAGGCCGCTGCGGATCAGCAGGCCCTGGTAGAAGCGTCGGTAGCCAATCGCCGCCGGCCAGGGCAGCAGGATGAAAAGCGAGACACGGGTCAGGCGTATGACCTCGCCGTCGAGTCCCATCCAGGTGTCGGTCAGCAAACCCCACAGCGGCGTGAACAGAAGGATCAGCATGGCCGCGGTGATGCCCAAATTGAGCATCCACATAAAATTGCGCAGGCGGCGGTAGATGCCGGCCGAGTCGACCAGGGCGGTCGAGGCGCTCATCATCATGATGACGGGGGCTTCGACGAGGATCGCCAGGGCGAAGGCCACGCCGTAGGCGGCCAGGTTGTGCTTGGGTTCGGCCAGGCGGGCGATGACGGCGGCGAGGAAGGGTCCTTCGAGCGACATCATCAGCCAGGTGGCCTGCAGGGGGATCCAGAAGCGGAACAACTCGGTCATGCGTACGGGGTTGGTCATGGCAAGAATAGTAGCCCCCGCACAGGGGTATATCCAACCTGCAACACGCGGCTGGATCGTGCGTAGTGCAGCAGGTGATACGCAGGCAGTCGATTGGGGGACCGTCCGACCCGCCCGGGGACGTGGCGGCTTTAGAAAGGAAAAATCCATGGATCGAATCGTGAAGTTGACCCTGACAGCCATACTGCTGGTTCTACTGGCGGTGCCCGCGCTGGCGGGCGAGGAAGTGACCAGGGACGGCGTACTGCACATCATGAACGGTGCAAAGCCCAGCGGCGAGAAGGTGATGGTGGAACTGGAAGAGGTCTGGCGCCACGGAGGCGAGGACGACGAGGATTTCTTCGGCATGATCAGCCAGTGTGTGGTGGGGGACGACGGCACCATCTATCTGCTGGATACGCGCATGTCCGAGGTGCCGGTGTACTCGCCCGACGGCGAGCGTCTGACCACCCTGAGTCGTGAGGGCGACGGGCCTGGCGAGACGCGTATTCCTGCTGGCCTTTTGTTCATGCCGGACGGCAATCTGGGTCTGGTGCAGGTCTTCCCCGGGAAGATCACAAAGATCGGGACCGATGGCACTCCGGCCGGGGTGTTGGAAATCGGCGATGCCTCGGCCGGAGGCTTCCTACAGATGTTCGATTGCGTGTCCGGCGGAAAACAGGTGATCGTGACGGCGGAATCGATCAACCCCGACGGGCCGACCGCACAGACGCGGACCAATTTCGTCGCGGCCTTCGACGAGGAGGGGAAGGAGACCATTCGCTTCTTCGAGCATTCCTACCACTGGGATTTTACCAACTTCACCTTCGACGAAGCAGTGATGAACCGGACTGATTTCCGCAAGGTGGCTGTCGGCAAAGACGGGCGCGTCTACGTGGCAACCGAACGTGATGACTACCTGATCAGCGTCTATACCGCTGACGGCACCTTGGAACGCGTGATCGAACGGGAATTCACCAGCCGCGATCGCAACGATGAGGAATTCAATCGGATCAAGACAATCATGGAAACCCAACTGGCCCAGATTCCCAACGCCAAGATCATTCCTGCCAAGAACGAACCCGACGTCGGCAGCCTCGAGTTCGGGGCCGATGGCAACCTGTGGGTCACGACCAGCCGCAGCGGGTATGATCAGCCGGAGGGTGTCCTGACCACGTGGGACATCTTCACGCCGGACGGGCACTTCGTCAAAACCGTGAGCGCCAAATGCGAGGGCGATGGGGAAAACGACATCCTGATCTGGACCCCCGACGGCAACGCGGTGCTGGTCACCGGCTTCGTCGAGGCGATGCAGGCCCTGCAGAGCCGGGGCGCCGGCGGTGGCGAGGATGACGACGGAGAGGCCGCGCCCATGGAGGTCGTCTACCTGAAGGTGGCGGGGAGCTAGCAGGCTGTTGAAAGGGCCACAACACGGCCTTACAGGGAACTATGAGGAACCACCGGGAGCCCGAGCGCTGTCGGTGGTTTTTCAGTGGACATTTGAGGCGTCAACTGCCTGATTTGGGCACTCAAACAGACATCATTGGAATGAACCGAAAGGACCCGACGTGGCCGACCTCATCAAGCCCCACGGCAGCAACCATCTGATGCCACTCCTGCTGGAGGGCGACGCCCGGCAGGCCGAACTTCAGCGCGCGGAATCCCTGCGCAAAGTGAACATCGCCAGCCGCGAGACCGGCGATCTGATCATGCTGGGCATCGGCGGCTTCACCCCGCTGACGGGCTTCATGGGCAAGGCCGACTGGAAAGGCGTCTGCAGCGACATGAAGCTGAGCAGCGGCGTGTTCTGGCCTATTCCCATCACCCTGAGCGCCGACCAGGACGTGGCAGACGCGATCGACGCCGGCGAGGAAGTCGCCCTGGTCACCGCCGACGGCGAAGTGATGGCCACCATGCGCGTGGATGAGAAATACAACATCGACCGCGACTTCGAGTGCGAGCAAGTGTTCCGCACTACTGATGGCGAGCATCCCGGTGTAAAAATGGTCATGGACCAGAAGGCCGTGAACCTGGGTGGCCCGGTGAAGGTGCTGAGCGAGGGCTCGTTCCCGCGGGAATTCGCCGGCCTGTACCAACGTCCGGTCGAAAGCCGCGCCGAGTTCGCCAAACGTGGCTGGAAGACCATCTCCGTGCTGCAGCTGCGCAACCCCATGCACAGGAGCCACGAATACCTGGCCAAGATCGCCATCGAGGTGGGCGACGGGCTGTACATCCACCAGCTGGTGGGCGGCCTGAAGCCCGGCGATATCCCCGCCGACGTGCGCATCAAATGCATAGAGGCCCTGGTGGACAACTACTTCATCAAGGACCGCGTACTCCAGGGCGGCTACCCGCTGGACATGCGTTACGCAGGGCCGCGGGAGGGTCTGTTGCACGGTGTGTTCCGCCAGAACTTCGGTTGTACGCACATGATCATAGGGCGTGATCATGCCGGGGTCGGGAACTACTACGGGCCTTTCGATGCGCAGAATATCTGGAGGGAGATTCCCGCGGGGTCGCTGGAGATTCAGATGCTGCCCATTGATTGGACCTTTTGGTGCTACAAGTGCGGTGGAATGATCTCCATGAAAACCTGTCCGCACGGGAAGGAAGACCGGTTGTTTTTGAGTGGGACGGCGCTGAGGAAGTCGTTGAGCGAAGGTGCCGCTGTTCCCGCCGAGTTCTCGCGGCCCGAGGTGCTGGAGATTTTGCGGGAGTATTACGCCGGGCTGAGCGATGAGGATAATGTCGAGGTCAAACTGCATAATGCGGCGACAGGGGACGGAGCGAAGGGTTAGCAGGCTGTTGAAAAAGCCAGATGACGATCATATAGCCTCGTTGTTTTATTGATACATGACTGATATTGATTTTAAAAATCAATTGTATTAGGGTTTTATTGTCTACCTTGATCGACACCCGGGCGAAAATGATCTCCCCCCCCTGTGCCTGATCACTTCCTTACATACCCTGCAGAGAGGATAGCCATGAATCGCTACCAGGTCGTCGTTATCGGCGGAGGCCCCGCCGGCATCACGCTCGCGAAAATATTGGGCAAGAAAAAAAGCATGGCGGTCGTGCGTCCTGAGGATTTCAGCATGGTCTACTGCGCCATGCCCTATGTGATCGAGGGGATTCTGCCCATTGAAAAAACCTTCAAGAAGGACAACCTCGTGATAGATGCGGGGGCGGAGCTCATTCGTTCCACCGCCCGGAAGATCGACTTCGAGAACAAGGTGGTCCATCTCGATGATTCCACCGAGATCGGCTACGACAAGATCATCCTTGCCACCGGTGCCGTACCGTTCATACCACCGATCCCCGGGGTTGAACTGGGCGGCGTATTGGGCTTCAAGACAGAAGAGGACATGCGGGCCATCAACCGCATGATCGAGAATGGCGCGACCGGGGCGGTGGTCGTCGGGGCCGGCGCCATCGGGGTGGAACTGGCCCAGGCCCTCAGTCACAAGGGACTGGATGTTCATCTGGTGGACATGTTCGACTCGATCATGCCCAACATGACCGACAAGGAAATGGTCCGGGAGGCAGAGGTCGAGTTGGCAGCTTCCGGCATCACCATGCATCTGGGCTCGAAGGTAATAGAGGTCAGAGGCAAGGGCTTCGCCACTGACGTTCTTCTCGAGAACGGCGACACGATCCATTTCGACAGGGACCAGACGGCCGGGACTGACGAGGGTCCGGGCATCGTCGTATTCGCGGCGGGAATGAGGCCGGTGATTTCCCTGGTCGAAGGCAGCCAGGTGGAAACGGGTCACGACGGCATCGTGGTGAACGACAAGATGGAAACATCCGTCCCGAACGTGTACGCCGTCGGCGACTGCATTCAATTCACCAGCGGGATAACGGGCGAAGTCATCTCGGGGAAATTAGCGACCAACGCGGTGCCGATGTCAAAGGTCCTCGGCTACAACATTCTCGGCCAGGACCGCCGCTACAAGGGTTACTACAACGGCGCCGCGACGAAGAT
>CBDUYZ010000007.1:0-23060 GCA_965371575.1 uncultured bacterium | reverse complement strand
AGCCAGCAATTCCGGTCTTCAGATTATGAAACGGCAGTGTGATCGTTGAGAAGACTGCATATGAGCTGGCTCCCATTGCGGAAGCTTTAGGCCAACTCTTACGCACACCCGCTTATCAGGTCTTCTGAGGCTTCTTCCGCGCCGCGGGAAACAAAATATTGTTCAAAATCAACCGATACCCCGGCGAGGTGGGATAGAGATCCAGATCCGTCGGCGGGTCGCCAACCCGGTGCTGGTAATCCTCGGGATCGTGCCCGCCCAAAAATGTCCAGGTCCCCATGCCTCGCTTGCCATGGATGTACTTGACCTCTTCGGTGCCCTCGACCGCGGCCAGCACCGTCACCGAGCGCTTGAGGTGTTTCCGACCGTAGCCCGTGGTCTGACCCAGAAAGCCGTTGATCACGTTGACATGGTTCTGGGTGAGCATGGCCGGCACGGGGTCGTACTTGGCCGCGAACGCGAACAGCGTGAAATAGTCCGCCATCGCCCCGCGCATCATGGCGTAGTTGCTGGTATCCAGGTCCGAGAACTCGTAGACCATGGGATTGGTCACCAGCTTGAAATCCTGGAACGCGAAGGTCCGGGAGTAATCCACCTGATTACGATAGGTCGGATCGTAGGGCGTGTTGTCGAAGGGCGCGGGCACGATATCGGTGTGCAGCCAGGCCAGGGCGATGTCGATGGTGTCGGTCGCCGAGCACATGGCGAACAGGAAACCGCCGCCTGTCACGTATTCGCTGATGGTCGCAGCCACGGCGTGTTTCAACTGCCAGACGTTTTCATATCCCAGTTCGCGGGCCAACTCCTCGTGGAAATGCTTCTGTTCCAGGTACCAGGGTTCCAGCCCGAAGTTGGCGTAGAACTTTCCGTACTGGCCCGTGAAATCCTCGTGATGCAGATGCAGCCAGTCGTAATCGTTCAGCTGACCGGACAGTACCTTCACGTCGTAGATCACGTCGTAGGGCACCTCGGCATAGGTCAAGGCCAGGGTCACCGCGTCATCCCAGGGCTGGTTGTGGGGCGGGCTGTAGACGGCGATGCGGGGTGGTTTCTCGAGCAGAACCTCTTCCATGTTTTCCTGGGCCACTATCTTCCTGATCTCGGCCACCTCGGTGTCCCCAATCTCCTCGAAGTCGACCCCCAGCAGCCGGGCGTCCAGTCGCACCCGCTGGTTGTCCTTGATCAGGAAGCTGCCGCCGCGGTAGTTGAGCAGCCAGTTGACCTTCTCCCCCGCCTGCAGACTGTGGAAAGCCACCCCGTAGGCCCGCAGATGGTTGGTCTGGGTCAGATCCATGGGCACCAGCAGGAAGCGTTCGGCAAGGACCGGTCCAGCGGCCAACCAGGTCACCGTCGTGATAATCAGAAACAGGAATCTGGTCATGGCAGGGCTCTCAATTCGTCGCGTACGTCATCGATGAAAAGATACTCGGGATACTGCGCCAACAGGCGCTCCCAGGCGTGGCGGGCTTCTTCGGAACGGGCGCCGTCCTGCAGGATCCTGCCCCGCAATTCCAACGCCTGCGCCGGATAGCGCCCATTCGGATGCTCGCTGACAACCAGGGCCAGCCGCTCCAGACCTTCGTCGGTACGACCTGCGCCCAGGTAAAGGACGGCCAGCTCGAACCGTCCCCTTTCCAGCAGGTGCTGGGGTTCTTCCAGGTCGACCAGGCGGGCCGTCTGCCTGACGAATTCCTCAAGGGAGGTCATGCGCGCCGCGGGCCGGGCGGTCAAATCGAAATAGATGCTCCAGGCATAGAGGGTCAGGATGGACGGACCTCCGCTCGGGTTGTCCATCTCTTCAGCGATGGCCAGGCCCAGATCCAGAGCATCGTTGGCGTAGGGAGCACCCGGATTGTCCATGGCCACCACGGCGAAGCGGTCCCGCGCGGTGGCGAAATGTCCCTGGGCCAGATCGAGCCGGGCCAGATGATAGTGGGCGTGACCGGCGGCCTGTCGGAATTCCGGGTCGCGGCCCAGGCTCTCCAGCACGATCCGCCCCCGGGCGGTATCGGCGTCCGCCAGATAGCATTCACCCAGCGTCAGGCGGACCAGGGCCACCCCGTTGGTGGGCAGGTCCAGGTTCAGCAGCATACGTTCCAAGCGGCGGGCTGCAACCGCGGGTTCGTGCAGGACATCCCGCGTGTAGACGGCCAGCTTGATCTGCGAGGAATACAGGAATTCACTGGTGGGATGAACTTTGCGAACCAGCCCGAGCAATTCCCCGAACCGGCTGGTCGCCTGGCGAGGATCTGCACCCAGGGCCCCGGCCCCCAGGGCGAGTTCGCAGACCTGGGCCAGCTGGTCGGCGGCCCGCAGCCTCAGGACGAGATCCTGGTTCACCGGCCCGGACAGACGCTCGAGTACCTTGAGTAGATAATCCACCGAGGGCTGGAGCTGGGGAGATTCCCCCATCAATTCGAGTTCCCTGACCAGCAGGATGGTGTTCTGCAGCAGGGACATGATCGAACCCCGACCCGCGAAAAGGGGCTCGACCAGTTCGAAAGCCGCTGTCACTTCCCCGGCGGCGACCAGAAGATTTGCCACCAGCAGGGCCTCGGCGCTCTGTGCTCCCGATTCACCGGACCGGTCCTGCAAACGGGCCAGGAACCTGCCGTGATCGACGGGACGGTAGGGCCCTTCCAGAAGCTCGGTTCGAATCAGGGACAGGTTGAAGGGATTGGACCTCAATTCGGCCGCCACCTCATCGGCTGCTTCGCGTTGCCGGTCCATGAGCAGCAGACCGACGGCGCGTTGCCGCCCCAGCAGGTGCGGCTCACCCAGAATGACCCTCATGGAATCGATGAGCGTCACGGCCATGGCCTGCTGCCCGGCTTCCTGCAACATATTCACGCCCACCACCGTTGCGCTGCGATCGTTGGGGTTTGTGTCGATGAAACGGTCGATGGACTCCAGGGCACTGTCCGGGAGATCGACCGCCAGCTGGGATTTCGCCAGGGATCGCCACAGCCCAGGATTTGCGGACTGCTCGACCAGGGCTTCCCGACAGAGTCGAACGGCCTCCGTATGGTCTTCCTTGAGCTGAGCCAGCTTGATCCGGCGGGTCACCAGTTCCCGGCTGAGCATGCTGTGTTGTTCCAGATCCTTCAACAATGATTCCGCCCGGCTGATGCTGCCCAGGGTCAGCAGGCGGTCCAGTTCGATCAACCGCCGGCGCAGAGCGACCAATGATTGTTTACTCATGGACATATCGGGCCGGCGCAAGTCCCGGGGAATCTCCAGTCGATACTTGGACTCGGGATCGGACTGGCTCCCGTCGCGGTCCTGTGCGGTCTGGGCGACGGAAAGTCCCGCCGAAAAAACCAGCAGGAGCGATGTGAACCCGATCCAGCGGAGAATGCTCACGGCATGTCCCCTTCCCCGGGAAAATCCGTGCCCGGTAGCGGCGTCTCATCGAGACGCCGCAGGGAATCAAGGGCCGTGAAGTAGCGCCGGACCAGATCGCGGTACTCCAGCGGAGCTTTTTCCAGGGGCTGGTAGCGTAGGCGGAAGGGTTGCTTCTCGGCCTCGTCTCCACCGCCTTCACCGCTCTGTTGCCGGCCGAACAACCGGGTCGCGGTTCGGCTTTCGCGACGTGTCGTGTAATCGCGGCGGCGCACCGAGTTCCGGGCATCCAGCATGCGACTGAGGATCCGCTCCTGGCGTATGAGGGTTTCCTCGCTGACCAGACCGTCCTCCAGATCCCGGCTGATCGACTCCATGTCGAGGCCCAACTGTCCAAGGTCACCGAGAACCCTTTCACCCTCCGGCTGCTTCTGCTTCTCCTGCTCGGCAAGTTCACCCATCTTGCCGGCCAGTCCCGCCTGCTGCTCACCCAACCGCCTCATCCGGGAGCGCATCTCCTGGCTCAGACCAAGGCTGGCGAGCATGCGGCGCAATTCCTCGGTGGATCCGTTCAACCCGGCCTGCTCCTTGGCCATCTGCTTGAGCAGGTCACTCATCGAAGGCATGGGGTTTCCGCTGGGGCCTCCGCTGCCGCCGGCCAGCCGGGCTTCGGTCAGCAGACTGATCACCAACCGGTTGGAAGATGCCAGGCTCTCCCGGGCGTGCTGTCGGGCCATCTGGGAGCGGTTTTCCTCCATGGCCCGCAGGCTGCGTCCCATCTCCTCGATCAACTCGTCCAGCTTCTTGAGCAGTTTAATGATCCGGTTGGGCGCCATATCCATCAGCTGGGAGAGATTGTCACGGACTGTGACCGCCGCCTTCTGCACCCGGTGCTGGGCGCGCGTGAGCTCCAGTGAGCGCACATTCCTCAGATCCGGCGGGATCATGGCGGCAATCTCCTCCTGCCGCGTGGACATGGCGAGCAGGTCGGCGGCCAATCCGCGCAGCGAAGACACCTGCTCCATCTTCATGGCCATCTGCATGGCTTCCTGCGACTGGATCATGACGTGATAGAGGGCGCCCAGATCACGCAGGGCCTGTTCCTGCATCTTCGCCGCTTCACCAGGGTCCATCTGCATCAGTTGTTCCGATGCCTCGCTCATCTTGCTTTCGCTCTGCTGCTGTTCGAGCTTTTCGAGGGCTTTCTGGAGAGCCGTCTCCATCTGGTCCTGGCCGGAGTTTTCGGGGTTCTGGGCATTCTGTTCCTGAAGTTCTTCCAGCGCCTGTTCCAGTTTTTCCTTCAGCTGTTCCAGCTCCTCGCCCAAGGCATCCTGGCGGCGCGCCAATTCCTCGGGGGAAGGAGTTTCCCCGGCCTCGGGCTGGCCGTCCGATTCCCCTGATTCGCTTTCCTGAGACTCCTGGCCTCCCCGCTCCGCGGCGGCCTGCTCCTGTTCCAGCTGTCGGCTGAGATCAGCGAGTTCCTGCTGTTTCTGGATCATCTTTTCCAGCAGGGACGCCAGTCCCTCGAGCTCCTGTTCCTGCGCCATGCGTTTCAGCATGGCCAAAGCCGCATCCAGACGGCGGACCATTTCCTTCTGGTTGCGGGCAACTTCCTGCATGGCCTGCGCCACCTCGTCAGGCGAAACCTGTCCCGCGGCCTCCTCCATCTTGTTCAAGAGTTCGTTCAGCTTTTCACTCCCGGACCGGGAAATCAGTTCCGAAACCTCATCCGCCTTGTTCTGCTGGGCCTCGGACGTCAGCTGACTGCCGGCCAGTTGGTCCAGTTCCTCCTGGAGTTCGCGGGCCACCCTGGCCAATTCCTCCTGGAGGATCTTCTGCCGCTGGATGGCCGCCTCCATTTCCTGCTGTCGTGCCCAATCCGGCAGGGGATTCTTCATCAGTTCACGTGTCAAACGGTCGAGGTCGGCATCGAGTTTACGGCTGCGCCGCCGCATTTCCTCCAGCTCGGACCTGCGTTCCTGGCTGTCCTGCGCCTGGGCGGTCAAAACGTCGGCGGCCGAGGGCAGCACCAGGCGCACGACACGCGAACGAGACCGGCCGGGTGGGCCGGGCCATTTGTTGTCCACGGCTTCGACGGAGAGCTCCAACGCGTCTCCGGACACCAGATCCAGGTCCCCGGCCTGGATTTCAAGCAGGAAGCGGATCCGCAACTCGGACAGACTGTCCCCGCGGCCGGTCTGTCTGACCCGCAAAGGGCCGGCGTCCGTGGCGAAGGTGAGCCAGCGGTCGCCGCTGCCTGGCCAGAAGCTTCCGCCCCGCCAGTCGCCTGAGGCCTCTGTGGTGCGACCCGCTCCGCCCCTGGCTTCGGTACGGGCAAGCAGATCAAGTCCGGCGAGGCCGAAATCATCCGCCGCTTCCACCTCCAGAGTCACTTCACCGGAGATGGGCAGGATCCCGTCGTCATCCACCCGGACCAGCCACACTGCCGGAAGCGCATCCTCTGCCGCAGCGATCTCGTACGACAAGGGTGAACGGTTGCGAAGTCCGAAGGCATCTTCCAGATTCACCGTGAAGACCGTCTGCTCGGCGATGAATATGTCGCCGGAGAACTGGAGGGAATCCACGTCCAGGATCAGGGTGTCTCCCGGAGCGGTGACGACCCAGGCCCTCTGGACGTGATGGTTCACGGTCCCGGACAGCCGTACGGAACTGCCGGCGGGCACCTCGAACCAGGCCGGCAACCGGTCCATGTGGCGGACGGGCAGCCGGGTGTAGGCCGGCGGCGAAACCCGCGCGGACAGTCCGGTCACCAGGGGATGGTGGCGAACGGTCACATGGCCGATTTCCGTGACCATCGCCCCGCGACGGAAGCGCCAGGCGAACTCCTCACGAACCTCGGGAATGACCGAGACCCATTCCCGGTAGGGTGAAGGAAGTCCCGGTGCGGCGACGAACACCCGTTGGGCCCTGGTGTCAACACGACGCCACATGCCGCTGCCGATGCGGATCTCGCAGACCGCATGATCGATTCCTCCCGCAAAATCACGGGCGGTCAGCTCGATGTCCTGGCCTGCAATCACGACATCCCGGGCCGCCAGGCCGTAGAGACCTCCTACCGGCACGAGGACCTTGGCGGGCTGGGGCCTGGCCAGGCGACCCAGCCCCCGTCCGAGATCCTCCGGGCTGTTGACCATCATCAGGATTCCCAGGCAACACACCGCCAGCAGGCCCAGACCCCAGGCCCTGGCGGTGGGCAGCAGAAGCACCCGACCCGGGGTCAGTTCAGCCAGGATCCCTTCAGCCTGCAGGTACAGACGTCGCCGCAATTCGACCCGGACCGGATGCGACCCGGCCCATCGGTCAGGCAAACGTTCCGCCTCCTCGGCGGAGACCAGAACATTGGCGAAATCGCCCTGTTGTTCGATGGCCGCCACGAGATCACGGGCCCGCCGCCAGGGCCGCAGGGGAAGAACGAGATAATGCAGGACTACCAGCATCAGGGCCGCCAGCAGGGAAAGAGACAGGCCCCAGGCGATGAAGCCTCCCGGACCGGTTTCCGCCCCGACCGCCCAGGCCGCCGACAAAAGCGCGCCGGCGGCGATGGTCATGGTCCGCACCAGACCGTGGCGAAGGGCGCGCAGCCTCGTGCGCATCAAAAGAAACCCTAGCCGGGTCTGGAAGTTGGAGTTTTGCTGCACGGTTGCCATGATTTTCGAATCCGGGCTAAGGATGGGTCAGGGCGTACATCAGGATGTTGACGGCCATCTTGGCCGCCGCCTCGCGAACATCGGCAGGATCGCCGTGCACATCCGGATCCTCCAGCCCGTCCCCTATGTCCGCTGAATAGGAATAGAACAGGACCAGACGCCCGTTCCTGAAAACGCCGAATCCGCGGGCGGGTTCCCCATCGTGCTGATGGATTTTCGGCAATCCCGGCAAATCATAAAACGAATGATAGATCGGATGGTTGCCGGCCATCGGTTCCAGCTCGTTCTCGGGAAACAACTGGGCGACCATGTCGCGGAAGGACGGATCCAGCCCGTAGTTGTCGTCGGCGTACAGAAATCCTCCGGCATCGAGGTAACGGCGTAATTCCGCCAGATCCCCCGCGTCCAGGGCGATGCGGCCGTGCCCCGAGACATAGAGGAAGGGGTAGCTGTACAGATCCTCGCTGTCGAGGGTCACCACGACATCCGTCTTGGCGGTGGGGATGCCGGTTCTGGACTGGAACAGCGCGAGCCAGTTGGGCAAACTGCTGGGATCGCAATACCAATCGCCCCCGCCTTCGTAGTGCAGTCTGGCGATGCGCACCTCGGGCACCTGCAGGGTCCGAGCCGCAATCGCCGGAGGCAGGACCGCCGTACAAGCCAGACAGACCGAGGCCAGAATGAAGGCCCTTTTCGCTGAAGGATTGACAGTCATCAAAGCCCGGAATTCCTTTCCACGGAACCTTCCCCGGTATCGCGGGGCAACGTCAACTCCGCGCGGGCTCCGGGTCCGTCACTGCGGTTGGCCAGCATGATGGTTCCGCCCATGCGGTCAGCCAGGTTCCGGCAGATGGCCAGACCCAGACCGGTGCCTTTGCTCTTGGTGGAAAAATACGGGTCGAACAGACGATCGGCCACTTCTGCGGGCAGACCGGACCCGTTGTCCGTCCAGACCAGGGTGACATGGTCCGGAGCGGGGCGCCAGCTGATCCCGATGGCCAACCGCTGCTCCTGGCGGGCGGCATCCAGCGAATTCTGCATGAGATTGCCGAGAATCTTCTGCAGGGATTCCCGGTGGGCCAGGACCGCGGGCACCGGTCCCGGCGCCACTGTGACCTCAGGGACGGAAATCCCAGCCGCCGACGCGACCGTGTCGTCCCCGTCCCCTACCCTTTCTGCGGCGCCGTACCCGGCAAGGACATCGGCAACCATGGCCTCCAGATCGACGACCTCGGTTTCCAGTTCTCCCGGCCGCCCGAGCAGGCTGAACTCTCCCGCGATACTCCGCAGCAGTGTGACCTGGCTCAGTACCCGGTCCACCGTTTCGGTGACGATCCTGTCCAGCTGGGGATGCTTGTCCCGCCAGGCCTGCCCCAGCAGCTGGACCGAGAGTTGTATGGGCGTCAAGGGGTTCTTGATCTCGTGAGCCACCTGACGGGCGAGTTCTGCGTTGATGGCCATCTTCTTGTTATCGAGAAACTCGGTGATGTCCTCGAAGACCAGCATGGTGTCGGTGCGGCCGTCGGCCAGATCCAACGGAGCCATGGCGCCGCGCAGGGTCCGTTGGCCGTCTTCGCTGACCAGTTCCCCGCCCACCCGACCAGCCCCCGCGGCAAGGTTGCGGAATCCGGCGAGCAGCCAGGCGACGCCCTCACGGTCGCCGGCCTCGGGCCGGAAGCCGTCCAGAATCTGTCGGCCCGCCGGATTGAGGGTCACTATTTCCTCGCCGGCATCCAGAACCGCCACGCCGACCGTGACCCGGTCCAGCACCGTGGCCAGAAATCGTTCCCGGGCCGCCAGGTCGTCGCGGGCCGTCTGCAGATCATCCCGCATGAGGCTGAACGCACCGGCCAGGCGACCGATTTCATCGGAACCGGGATCCGGCAAAGGAGCGCCGAAATCGCCCTGGGCCAGGGAACGGGTGGCCGTCAGCAGCAGACGCAAGGGGCGGAAGATGTTCCATGACATGAGCAGGGCCAGGGCCAGGGCGGTCAGGAGGATCAGATTGGCCAGACCGGTGAGGAACAGCACCGTGCCTCGCCTCTGGGCGACGTACTCACGCTCCCGGTCGGGAAAATGGAGGGCCAGGACCGCGGGCATCCGCCGGAGTCGCAACTGGTCCCGCGAATTCCTGCCGAAGGCCGGCAGGGGCTGGGCGCCGGTGAAGGCAAAGGGCCGGCCCGGCGCAGCGAACACTCCGGTGCCGCTGGGATGATTCAGCAGGGCCCCCATCGCCACCGGATCCGCCAGCAGGGGTGCCTCCCCGGAAAATACGACCGCCGGTTGACTGGCCAACACGGGCAGACCGTCGAAGCGCACCATGGCCTGACCGTCGACGAGATCCGCCAAGCTGCCCAGCAGGCCCTCATTCAGGACCTGTCGATAGAAGAAAAAGCCGTGGGTTCCAGTCCCCGAATGCCCGAGGTCATCCCCCGCGCCGGAAGCGGGCTCAGCGATGAATCCCTCCAGGTCCAGGGGAATCACCGTACCGACGAAAAGCTCCCCGGCATCCCTAATTACCACCAGCGGGGATTCGCGACCGGCGTTCAACAGATCCCTTGCCTGTTCATCGTCCAGATCACTGAGAGTCTCGTCCAGCAGCAGGGCGCCGTCGGGACCGAAAACCATGCCTTGCCGGATATCAATCGGGCCCACCGGCCGGGTGCCTGCCAGCTGACCCTCCAGCAGGTCGGCGATGTATTCGCTTGCGGCCAGGGACCGGGCCTGTTCCACGAGGAGATTCCGCAGCTGCTCCACAGCCAGCGCCAGACCGGACCGCGTTTGGGACCGCGCTTCGCTGCGCACACGGTCATAGCCGACCTTGTCCACGGAAGTGCCGACCACCAGCAGCAGCACCAGGCCCAGCAACAGGTATCCGGCCAGGAACCGTTCCTGGAACCCCGATCGCCAGGGCTCTGTGGCCACGGACGTGCGATCCCGCAGCACCCAGTGATGGAGCTGAATGAGTCCAAACAGGATGAATAGCAGAACCAGATTCAGGAGCATCAATCGGGATAGATCCAGAAGATCCTCCCGGAAACTCGACCGTCGCAACCCCAGCAGGAACCCCTCTCCCGGGGTCCGGGCCGCACCCGGCGGCAGGTCGTTCCATTGGCATAACCAGGACCGGCCGGCAACCGGAATTTCGGCCAGAAGGTCAGGGTCTGAACGAAGGTCCGCCACGAGCAGGCTGGTTTCCGCGCCAGGGAACCCCGTGTTGCCCGCTTCCAGCCAGCCGGTATCGTCCGCCCTGAACAGAAGAATGGGCTTGTCCACCTCCGCCCTGGGCCGATATCCGTTTGTGCTCAGGCCCGGACCTCCCCCCAGTTCCTTCACCAGTGTGGAGATGCGCCACGAACGGACCGGCAATTCGATCCTGATCCAACCCTTGCCCTCGGCCCTGGCGATCTCTGCGGCCACCACCTCCTCCTGGCCTCCCGCATAGGCCCGGCGTTCAGTCTGGAAGATCATGTCCCAGTCGTCGGCCACGGCGCTGCCATCCACCCCGACCCAGGGAAAACGGGCCACCACCTCGTAATGAAATTCCCTCATGAAGCCCTGGGCGAACAGGCTCTCCTCCCCACCCTGGTCATCGACGATCTCGACCAGGCAGGAATAACCCAGATCCCGCAGGGCCGAATCCCTCCACAGGGCCCAGGCGGGTTCGTCGCGCCACACTGCGGAACGTTCCGCGGAACTGTCGCCCGTGGACACGGCGGACAAGGCGTCCTGCTCCTGCATTTCCTCCAGGACACTGCTCAGGAGGATCCGGGTCCACTCCGGGTCCGCCTGGGTGATGGCGGCTCCCTTGCGATGCAGCCAGGATCGTTCGGCATGGTCATAGACCTCCCGCAGGGACACGTAATTCCAGACGACGACTACCAGCAGGATCGCGGGCCAGGCGAACCGGCGCAGGAAATGAGGCCGGGCCAGGAGGGCCGGAGCCATCATCCACAGGACCGCCGCCACCCCGGCCGCCAGCAGCTGGCTCACCCACCAGGTTCCGCCCTGGACCAGATGTACGAGGAAGGCCAGGGCGCCCGCGGCCAGGGCACCGCCGATCCACACGTGAAGTTCATCCCGACGGGGCCACGACCGACCCGTCGAAAAACCGGTCACCAGGGCCGCGAGCCCGAACGCCATGAGCATGAGGGAGATCTGCAGACCCCAGAAGGAAAGGAAAGGCAGGGATACCCCTGTGCCGATCAGCCGGGCATTGGCGTTTTCCGCCAAAAGACCGGCATAGAATCGCAGCCAAAGCAGGGCCAGACCCACGACCAGGCCGAAGACCGGACCATTCATGAGCCCCTGTTTTCGCCAGGGACCACGTAACCGGAAAATCGCCACCCCCTCGACCACTCCCAGCACCTGCAACAGGCGCCAGGCCGTGACCGCCACCAACAGGGAAGTCAGCAGGGCGTCCGCGACCGAAGCGAACCACCCGAAGGCGAACGGGGTCGCGAAATAGGCGGGATCCACCAGGCTGAACAACGATTCCGGATCCGCGGGAAAGGTCTGGCCGGGAAAGGCCGCCGTGATCCAGCGCAAAAGTTCCGCCGTGGCGAACATGGCCCGACCGACCCAAAGGGCAACCAGAAAGATCATGGGGCCGGCAAATATCCGGGCACCCGCCGCCAGGACCACGACCCAGGCGATGAGACCGGCCAACAGCAACCGCGATCGCCAGCGGACTGATCCTCCGGACAGTTCATCATCCACCGCGGTCAACCGGATCACCTGGCCCGGCTGGCCTTCCACGAGGACTATTTCGGCGAGCGGATGTCCCAGCGGATCAATCGTGGCCGACATGTCTCTTGGCCCCAGAACCTGCAGTGTGACCCCCGCGGGAAAATCCGTCACTGGACCGGGATCCAGGGAAATCTGTATCTCCAGATCGTACCCGGCGGCGATCCGCACGACTTCCCGCAGGAACCAGCGCTCCCTGCTCTGGACCAGGTCCCTGCGGCCGGCCACGTCGGCGTCGCGCAGGAGGGGCTCCTGCCGGAAAGGCAGCGGTTCGACGCCCGCGGTCCAGGCGATTCTTTCGGGACCGTCCCAGAGGACGGCGCCCAGGGAAAAGTAATCACCGAAGGGATACTCGCTGTTCCACAGGGACGGAAGCCCCTCAAGGATGCGGAACCCGTTTCCACCCTGAACCGCACCACGGACCGTGGAATCCTCCGCAGAGACGAACAGGGTCGCCAGGCGGCGGTCGAACCGGTCCAGGGCGGGGATCAGGCCGGTCAGGGCTTCCCGGACCTCGGTCGTCTTGTCCGCAGGATCGGCACGGAAGGCGGCCGGCACCGTCCCGGAGCCGCTAACCGACAAAAAACCCAGTCCGACACCCGCCAGGACTGCGGCCGCCAGCAGGGTGAGGATCCGGAGCGTCATTCCTGAAGCCGAACGGGCGGGCAGGGAGTCGTTCATACGCCAGGACCGCCCAAGGGCCAACATCTGCAGGGCGGTCAGACCCAGGAACAGGACCGGCCAAGGCAGCCGGGGGGCATCGGATCCGGTGCCCGCCAAATACAACAGAGTCCCCTGTCCCGCCAGACAGAGAACTCCCGTGAGCAGCAAAACCCGGGCCCGCAGCCAGGTCATGGACGGCCTCCTACCTGATCTTGTTGATCTCCACAAGCCTCCACTGGTCGCCCTGCCTGGCCAGCACGCAGACCAGTTTCAGTTCCTGGATCCGCTCTGAATCGGGTCGGCGACGCTTCCAGACCACCATGCCGTGGACCCGGTCTCCGGCTGAGGCGTCCTGCATCTTTTCGAAAATGAAGATCAGGGTCCGGTGGGTCTGGAACATGTTCTTGAAATAGTAGAAGGCCTGGCTGGGGCTGTAGTGGGTCGTGCGGTCGGCGGTTCCCCCCGTGGTCACCTTCAGGCCGCCTTCATGGACAAGATCGGCCAGGGTCTGCTGGTCCCCGTCCTCCCAGGCCCGGGCGATCATGCCGAACACCATCCGCGGGTCGTTCACCTCGGCGCCGTCCTGGTCCTTGACGATGCCGGCCTCCGCAAACGCCGGCAGGGTCAAAACCAGGCCCAGAACCAGGAGACCGCCCAGGATTACGCCCGGTGGACGCACCTTGACCCGCTTGATGCTGGAGTTGTTACCTCGGTTGTCGGCAATTCTGATCATGGGCTCCACAATTCCGGATTGGGGTCGACCGGTTACCACGGGGACTTGAATCCAGGGGCAAGGCCCGTGCCACCGGTCCGTCACCTTCCCGTCACCATGATTCTACACTAAATCAGCCCAATAATGCCATGTGGAAGGGAAAATTGTGCCCTGCAGACCCTTTGGGAGACCTGGTAATCCCGGTCAACCGTGCCCAAAAGGGGACGCTTGGGTCGCAGTTGGGACATTCCGGAGCTGGTCAGGACAGTTCTTCCACACGCTCCTGGTAGACAACACCCCGGGCGGCCAGGCCCCGTAGGAGGTAATCCACGCAGCCGTGTTGGCGGCCCAGATACTCCGGAGGAGAAATCCCCTGGTGGGTGTAAAGCCCCTCGGCCACCATGCGCAGAGCCACCGTGGCGGTATAACCGGTGGTGCGGGCCATGGAGGTCACCCCCGTATCATGATCGAACCGGTCGCAAAGATCATAGACATGGCGCAGCCGCTGGCCGTTCTTGCGGCCTTCGACCCGGATCTGCATGACGGTGATGTCTCCCTCCCCCGGCTCCAATTTCCACATGGGGAAAAGCAGTTGGGCGGTCACGTCCAGGGGGCGAACCATTTGCCCGCCGACTTTGATCTCTTCCTTCGAGAAGAATCCACATTCCCTCAGAACGGCCATCTTTTCGATGTGGCCGGGATAGCGCAGGGTCTTTTCCTTCATATTGGGCGCGTCGATGGTGTTGGCCAGGGTGCGCAAGCCATCGGTGTTGAAGGCTTCGAGGGTGCCAAGGCCGGGAAAGTCGATCAGTTCGGGATCGGACAGGGCCGGCCGCGTCACCTGGACCCCGTTTTCCACGTAGCGGGCGGGCCGGGAATATTCCTCAATGACGTCCAACGGAGAGAACACGGCCTTGTAATCCCAGGGCCACTGGCGAACTTCGGGCAGTCCCCCGACATAGGTCAGCACCGATTCCACCTCGTCCAGATCACAGGCGATGCCGCCGATCAGGGCGCTGCCCATGCCGGGGAAGACGCCGCAGTCGATGATCGCGATGACACCTTTCTCCCTGGCCAGCTCGTCCAGGGCGAAGGGATCTTCGGCGAAGAAGGCGATGTCGATGACGTTCCGACCGGCCTCGATGATCGCCCGCAGGGTTTGGAAACCCATGAAGCCGGGCACGGCATTGATCACGAAATCGTAGTCCGCGACCAGGGTGGTGACCGTGGCGGGGTCGGCCAGATCCACCTCCACCGGAGTGATGTCCGCCTTGGCCGCGAGGTCCGTGAGAATCCGGCCGTCGCGGTCGGCGACGGTCACGGCGAAGTTCTCATCGGCGGCCAGGTCCATCGCCATGGGCCCGCCGACCAGCCCGCCTCCCAGTACGATGATTTTCATCGCTCAGCTCTCCTTCCCAGCTGAAGTCTTGTCGGACCGCGTGGTGGGCCCGGATACACGAAGACCCTCCAGACTACTCGGCCTGAGGGCCTCAGAATTTTCTCCAAGAATTGTATTGTTCGGCCCGGGTAATCCGCAGCCGCGTCTTGCCGGCGAGGACATCCCGGACCGAACAATACAATTCTTGGCTACATGTCAAGAGCTACACGCTTCTTGTCCTTGATCCGCCGTTCGTACCACCAGACCAGGATGGGGCTGGCGATGAACATCGAACTGTACGTACCGACGACGACCCCGAAGCACAGGGCGAAGGCAAAGTCATGGATCACCGGACCACCGATGAAATACAGGGTCGCCGCCACGAATAAAGTGGTCACCGAGGTAAGAACGGTGCGGCTGAGGCACTCGTTGATGGACCGGTTGATGACCTCGCGATAGCTCTCCTTGCGCCGCAGTTTCATGTTTTCGCGAATGCGGTCGAACACCACGATGGTGTCGTTCAGCGAATAACCGATGATCGTCAGAAAGGCCGCGATGATCTGCAGGCTGATCTCGAAGTTCAGCAGCGAGAAGATGCCCAGAGTCAACGTCACGTCGTGCACCAGGGCCATGATCGCGGCGATGCCGTAACGGAAGACGAAGCGCACGGTGATGTAGATCACAATCAGGGCCAGGGCCGCCACGACCGAGTTGACCGCCGCGGTTCGCAGCTCACTGCCGATCTTCGGGCCGACGCTTTCCTCGCGTCGCAACTCGATTTCGACGCCGCTCAGGCCCGCCCGCAGGTCGCCCAGCAGGAGTTGGGCGGCGTCCAGGGTCTTTTCCCCCGACACGGTGGGCACGCCCGTATTGCTGGCCTTATCGTCGCCGGCCGCGGCCATTTCAACCACATCGTCCGGGGTCGGGAACGTGATCAGGAACTCGTCGACGGAACCGAACTCCGTCACCTGGACCCCCTCGTACCCCTGGTCCTCCAGTACGGAACGGATTTCACCGACCGTCGGCACCGGATCCAGCTTCACCTGCAGCACCGAACCGCCGGTAAAATCGATGCTCAACCGCGGCCCGCGGTGAATCAGCATGGTGGCCGCGCTGACGACCACCAGGATCGTCGAAATGGTGAACGCGACCTTCATGGCGCCCACGAAATTGATCTTGGGATTCCTGAAGAATTCCATCGTCTTGTCCGACCTTTCCCGGGCTGATTTCGCCCGGAGCAACGCCCCTTGCGGCGGGGCAAAAAATTGACCGCCCGCCCGGGCGGACTAGATGCTTATCTTCTTCTGTCCCTGCTTCCGGGTCATGAATTCCATGATGACACGGGTCATGACCAGGGCGGTGAACATGCTCGTCAGGATACCGATGCTCAGGGTAACGGCGAAACCCTTGATCGGCCCGGTGCCGAACCACAGCAGGATGCCGGCGGCGATCAGCGTCGTCACGTTGGCGTCGACGATGGTCCGGGTCGCGTTTGCATAGCCTGACTGTACCGAAGCACGGATGGTCTTGTCCTTCCGCAACTCCTCGCGGATCCGCTCGTTGATAAGCACGTTGGCGTCCACGGCCATGCCCACGGTCAGGATGATGCCCGCAATGCCCGGCAGCGTCAGCACCAGGTCGAACTGGGCCAGCACGGCCATCAGGATGACGACGTTGCTCACCAGGGCCAATACAATCACCACGCCGCTTAAGCGGTAGTAGACCAGCATGAAGATGATGACCATGAAGGAGCCGTACATGGCGGCGTTGACGCCCATGCGGATCGAATCGCTGCCCAGGCTCGGCCCTACCGTGCGCTCCTCGGCGATGTAGACGTCGGTGGGCAGGGCGCCGGCGCGCAGCAACAGCGCCAGGTCGCTCGCTTCGGCGTTGGTGAAGTTGCCGGTGATGGTTCCGGACCCGCCGGGAATCTTGCCCTGGATCACGGGCGCGGACGAAATCCGGCCGTCGAGTGAAATGGCCAGGAAGCGGCCCACGTTTTCACCGGTGACCTTGGCGAAGGTGCGGGCGCCGCGGTTGTTCAGGGAGAAGTTGACCTGCCAGGAGCCCGGACGTTCGGGGTTGGCCGTCGAAACCGCGTCGGTGAGCTGGTCCCCCGTGAGGATGGGCTTGGTTTCGATCAGGTACAGGGGCCGCAGCATCTGGCCCTGTCCGAAATCCATCGGATCCATTTCCAACTGTAATTCCATGGTGCGCAGCTTGCGTGCACTGCGGGGGTCGTCCAGCATGGCCTGCAGCCGAACCACGTTCTTTTCCGCGACGAACAGGGGCGTGCTGGACAGGACGCCCGGCTGGCCGATCACCAGACCCGTGAAGGGATGTTCCTTGAGGTAGGCCTCATCGGCCTCGGCCAGGGAATCGTCATCGCCGAGGACATCATCCAGGTCGCCGAAGGGAGTCGCTGCCGTGTCGGTCTCGACGGTCGCCGCGGTGTCGCCCTCGGCGGCGGCGAGATCCTGTTCTGAAGCGGACTCGGCGTCCGGCTCCTCGGCCAAAGTCGTTGCGGCGGCGGCTTCGTCAGTCGTATCGGCGTCAGCCAGGAACAGACGATCCAGCTTTTCCAAGGCCGCCTGGATCTCGGTGTCGGGCCGAACCATGCGGAATTCCAAGCGGGCGGTCTTGCCCAGCAGGTTCTTGGCCCTCTCGGGATCCTGCAGGCCGGGAAGTTTCACGACGATCCGGCTGGACCCGAAGGTGGTGATCTCCGGCTCGGACACGCCGAACTTGTCGATCCGGTTGTAGAGAATCTCCTTGACCCTCAACAAGGCGTCTTCGGCCTCGCTGGAGTTCATGCCTTCCTGGTCGACTTCCAGCACCAGGTACATGCCGCCCTTGAGATCCAGTCCTCGCCGGATGGCTGAAGCGTCTATTTCGGCGATTTCGTCCAACCGCTCGGGATTGTCCTTGGCAGCTTCGCGTTCCGCCGAAGAAATAGACAAGGCCTTGAAGGTCGGCAGCAGCCCGTAGAGGGAAAACAGAAGAATGACGGCTGTCAGCCCTGCCCTGATTTGCAGGGAACGGTTCATGGTTCAACTCCCCATGGTCATAACAAACTCACGACATACTCACGGCAATTTCACGACAAAACAGCTGAACTCGACAAAAAAAAACACGCCTTGACAACGTCCGGGCGGGGCTGGCATCGCGTCAAGGCGCGTTGGAAGATCCTCTGGATAATACTCCGGACATACTCGGAACGTACTCGGAACCTACCCGGCGCGGAGCCGGAACAACACCGCCCCCAGGCTGTACGCCCAGCCCCACCGTGATTTGAGGCGGCAATGGTAACACATTCCCGGCCTTTGCACCAGAAAATGGCGGCTAGTTTGCCGCACCCGCCAGGTCCCTGAGCGCCAGCATCTCCGAAACGGTCACGAACCGCACCCCCTCCTCGAGGAGCCGGGGAATCTCCCGCGCCAGGACCTCGGCCGTCGCACGGTGCGGATGGCCGATTCCCAAGGCAAAACCCGACGACCGGGCCGACCGGACCAGAACGTCCAGATTGGCCTTGATGGTGGTCTGGTTTTCATTGTCGTAATCGAGAAAGATCCGGTTCTTCGCCGTTGGCAGGCCGGCTTTCACGGCTTCGGCGTACGCCACCGACTTGGACGTGGTCAGGCTGTCGATGAACAGCAGATCCCGGCCACGCAGGGCCTTCATCAGAGCGGTCATGGTCTGCCGATCGCTGGTCGCCGCGCTGCCCATGTGGTTGTTCACGCCGGTAATCATCGGCAGGGCGGTCAGCGCTTCGTCGATGCGGGCTCCGATGGCCTCCTCCTGCATGCCCACCATGACGGCTCCGGGCCCGGGATCGAGGTCGGGATAGCCTTGAGGCTCCATGGGCAGATGAAGCAGGATCTCCCTCCTGCGGGCGGGAGTTGTGCGCTCCCGGGGTCCCGTGCTCACCTCGATGAAACAGCCCACTTCCAGCCTCTGCCGCCGGCTCGAATCCGGTGTCCCGGTTATCGACCGCTTGTCCCGGACACGGGCGCAGGGCAGGACCAGATCGGTGCCCTGCAGAGCGAAATGCCGCGAGTAGGGCAGACCGGGCAGGATGGCCATGGTCACCGGCGCCGGCAGCGACAGGATGGTTCTGGTCGCCTCGCTCTTGCTGTAGCCCCAGTCGTCGATGACAAGCGCCACAACCGGACCGCCGTCCGCGGCAAGACGGGCCCATGCGGTTGACTGGGATCCACCTCCCCAGCGCACCTCGACAGGACGGCCGGCCCGGTACAGAACCAGGGTATGGGTCGGCCGGCCCGGCACGCCAAGGTCCACCCGCAACATGTCCTTTTCCTCGTTGGGCCGGGTCTGGTCCGCAGGCAGACGCCGCTCCGGAAACAGACGTTCGGCCCACAGCACCCGCATCCCGCGGGACTCGACCGCCTCGGCCACCCGACCCTGCAGATCCCACCACGCAATGTCCCCCGTGACGGGAACGATCCGACAGCGCACCGCGGCTCCGGGGCCGAAGCGGGGCGCCGGCCAGTCGTGGTCTCCCCCCTGGCCGACGGCGGGATCAGCGGCCGCGTCGAGCGGCCCGGGCGTGAACCCGGGCAATGCTTCGGCGAGGGCCTCTCCCACCATCGTCTGGACGTCGGCGAACATCTTGTCCGAACCGAGGGACAACAAGGTGGCCTGGCCCGATCCGGTCCGAGCCCACTTCAACAGGCCCGCTCCCACCACAACCACAACCACCGCCACGCCGATCAACCAGGGCAGCGTCCGACTCGTCTGCGAGGATCTGGCTCGGGACTTGCGGGCAGCAGCCGGCTTTCCGGGTTTGCGTCGGGACTTCCGGCCTGATTTACGGCGGCGGAGGGACTTGGTGAGGGCGCGGGCGAATAGATTCAAGGCGTCGACTTCCCTTGACGGAATCCTGAGCCGGGCTTCCCTGCCCGACCGCTGGTTTCCGATGGATAAACAGGTTCGGGAATATTAGCCGAGAATGGATCTCCTGGCCAGAGGCAAGCCGCCCCCGCGTGAAAAAGAGGAGGGAGCCGTGAAGCTCCCTCCTAGCATGGCGGGAATCAAGGAAATGACCGGGTCACTTGTCCAGGTTCGTGAGGTCCACCTGACCGATCATCTGGTAATACTGTAGGGTGGTGCCCTGGTGCACGGAATCCCGGCTGGTCACGTAGAACATGATCGTGCCGTTGACCTCCAGGGTCGAGTAGGTCTGACCGCGGTCGAACAGGAATCGCACCTCGAAGGGAGCCATCTCGGCGTTGGGGATGATGTCGTCGGGCGGCGTCATGGTCCAGGCGTTCACCGCCTGGAACGTGTGGAAGGAGATGCTGAGCACGCCGGGTACAAAATTCCCGAGGGGATCCACCACGGCCTCTCCAGAGAACATGCGCTCGTGGATCCTCAGCTCCTCGTTCACGTCCAGCGTGGTGCCGACATCCGGGAATTCTTCCGTGGTGCTCTGCTGCAGGACGGTCAGGAAATCCGGATGCATCAATTCCCGATAACCGCTGAAGTACCGCCACTCGTAGACCGTTTGGAAGTTTGCCATCAACAGGTCCGGGCTGGATGGGAAAGACAGATCGGGCCCCAGGACATTGACCTCCTGGGAGGCCGTGGCCCGCGTTCCCCAGCGGTCGCGCACCTCGACAGTGATCGTGTATTCACCGGGCGTGGGATAGGAAGGGTTGATGGTAGAATCCTCCACCCAGTCCGTCCAAGGGCCCCCACTCTCGAACTGCCACTGGTAGGGTGCCGGATGAAGACCGCTGTCGACATCACTGGATCCGGAGGCGTCGCATTGAAACACCGGCAGCGGCGACCCGCCTATATCGGTGACCTCGAGGGCCGCTTCAGGTGCCTCGTTGGTCAGGTAGGTCAGATGTACCCCGCCCCAGGTGTTGATCACGCCGATTTTCTCGCCGGGGTTGACCGCGACCATGCCGAGCAGTCGGAAATATTCACTGATCGTTCCGTCTTCAATGATCGTATCGCACGGCACAGCGTAGAAATCGTATGAACCGGCCGCGAAAATGGTCGATATCCCGTAGCCGCGTTCCACGTACATCTGTATGGCGAAGCGGGCTTGACGTGCTCCGGGATGGGCCGATCCCTCGTCCGCGATCACCCACGAGGTTTCCTGGGTCATGACCGGGAAGTAGATGCGGACCACCCCCGGCACGACGACGCCCTGCCAGTTAGTAATGTTCTGTCCCGAGAACATGTTCCAGCCGGTCTGGACTGTTTCATCACATGTCATGTAATCGGTGAGCAGTTGGAATTCGCTCGTGTCGCCGGCGCTGAATTGGAACCGGAAGTCCGGTTCGTAAATGTCGCGGTACATTGTACTGTCCATGGTCGTCAAGGCCGTCTGCCACAGTGCCATGAGCGAATCGGGCGAGACGGCGAGGTAGCCGCCCTCGGGCAGGTGGACCGGGGTCACGGGGTCGTCATCACCGCACCCGCCCAAAATCATCATCCCTGCCAGGACCGTGGCCGCCACCATCAGGGAAAAACAGGTTTTTACCGCTTGATTCACGATGCTTCTCCATGGTTGATACACAGCACGATCAAGTCTCGATTCCTTCACCCGGCAACGGGAACCACCGCAGCGGTTCGAGTTCATCATCGAGCGTCGTTTGGGCCTCTCCGGAGCCCAAACCGCCCGGCCTGCCTGTTTGGCCCGCCAGGTCGGCCAGGTCCATCACGATCCGTTCGGCGTCCTCCAGGTATTCGGCGAAAGCGCTTTCGGGTTCGGTGTGATGATGGGACCGGTACTGCATCTTGCCCGAGCAGAAGGTGATGTCGTCGAGACTCAACTCCCCGTCCGACAACCCCTCGCGATGACGCCAGATGCCCGTCACCGGATCGAAATCGTAATGAGGCAGTAGCCGCCACCCTTCGCGGGCGATGAAATCCACCGCGTCGATGATGAACCGGAACACGATCTCAGAAATGAAGTAGTTCAAATTAACCCGCACCCAGCCGGGTTTGATGCCCTCCGAGCCGCTTTCGATGGCTTCGTGGAACTTCATGCTGCGGGCCAGGTCGATGCCCAGCAGGCGGTGGCCGTAGGGCCCGGCGCACGAGCAGCCGCCGCGCGCCTGGATGCCGAACAGGTCGTTCAGCAAGGCCACCACGAAGTTGTGGTGCAGGATCTTCTCCCCCCGCCGGATCACGAACGACACGATGGACAGGCGCTGGGCTTCGAGATTGCCCAGGACCTCGATATTCGGGTTCCCGGTCCAGGCCTCGATGGTCCGTTTCACGAAGTCGTGTTCGAGCCGCTCGATGTTCATTTCGCCCACGGCGGTTTTGAGGTGGAACACCAGCCCGGCCCGAATGGACCCGATGATCGCCGGCGTACCGCCCTCTTCGCGGTGGGCAGGGTCGGCCAGATAGGTGTGTCCGTCCGGGCTGACGTACGAAACGGTTCCTCCACCGGGCACGGTCGGCACCCGATTGGTGATCAGCCGGCGCTTGACCACCAGCACACCCGGCGTGCCTGGCCCGCCGACGAATTTATGGGGAGAAATGAACAGCGCATCCTTGTAGGCCAGGCGTCCCTGGTTCGATCTGTCCGGGGGATTCATCTCGATCTTCACATAGGGCGCGGCGGCGGCGAAATCCCAGAAGGCCAATGCTTTATGGGTGTGAAGCAGACGCGAGATTCCCGCGGTATCCGAAACGATGCCCGTCACGTTGCTGGCCGCCGAGAAGCTGCCGATCATCAGGGGCCGGTCGGCGTATTTGACCAGTTCCCTTTCGAGTTGGACCTGGTCGATGAGACCGTCCTGGTCTTCGTCGATGACCACGACGTCGGCGATGGACTCGCGCCAGGGCAGTTCGTTGGAATGGTGCTCGTAGGGCCCGATGAAGACTACCGGTCGCCGTTCGGCGGGAATGTGTCGGGACAGCTGGAACTCTTCGTCCAGATCGCAGGGCAGGCGCAGGTTGAGGATCTCGATCAGCTTGTTGATCGCCCCGGTCGCCCCGGATCCGCAGAAGATCACCACGTCCTGTTCCGCACCGCCAACGCTTGCCAGGATGATCCGTCGGGCATCCTCGCGGAAACGGGTTGTCTGCAGGCCGGTGCTGGAGGTTTCGGTGTGGGTGTTGGCGTACAGGGGCAGCACTTCTTCCCGGATGAAATCCTCGATGAATTCCACCGAACGGCCGCTGGCCGTGTAATCGGCGTAGGTCATCCGCCGCGGGCCGTAGGGGCCGTCGAGGGCCCGATCGTCGCCGATGACGGAATCGCGAATCTTTTCGATCAGATGCTGGACGTTTTCTTCCAAGGACGTACCTCGCGGGATGATACAGGTTAGAAATCATCCAAAATCAATGTATTGGAGCGCGGTTCAAGTATAACCCGTCAACCGGTTCAGGGGAACCCGCCGGATTTGGTATGGGTTGTCCCACAGAACTGAACCCCGGCTCAGATAGGATTCTCCACAGGCCCCGCGATCGATTTTTCAGTCGGATTTTCCACCGCGACTCCGCCTCCATGTTCATGCCACAGCCGATGGCATGACCCGCAAAGGGTCATCAGGTTTTCCGGCTT
>CBDUYZ010000006.1:0-24204 GCA_965371575.1 uncultured bacterium | reverse complement strand
AACCAGATCGCGCCTTCCTGCTTGAAGAGCGCGCCCAGTTTTTCCAGCCGGTCAAGAGCCCGCTCGATCCGCTTGGTCTCGTGGAGTTCCGATTCAAAATACCAGGTTTCGAAGCGCAGGCCGAACCGCCGGCAGGTATCCCGCTGCCAGCTGAGAATCTTCATGAGGGCGTACTTGGCGAAGCAACGCACCGATTCATCCTCGGGCAGCTTGCTCCAATCCTCGGCGTTGCCGACCGGCGCCTGGACCCGCTGGAAACTTTCGTCGTCAAAGGCCGAAGCTGCCTTGGCGATGGCTGCGGTGTCCTGCTCCATGAGCTCCTGGGCCATGATCTCGAGGTAGCGGCCGTGGTAGCCGTCCTCAGGAAATTCGACGGCTTCGCCCGTCAGCTGCAGGTAGTGGGCCCGCAGGCTGAGACCCAGAAATTTCACCTGCCGTCCGGCGTCGTTGACGTAGTACTCGGCGTGAGCATCATACCCGATGGCCTCCAGCAGACGGACCAGGGTCATGCCGAAGGCGCCGGCGCGGGCAGACACCACGTTCAGCGGCCCGGTCGGATTGGCGCTGATGAATTCGACGTTGATCCGCTTGTTGCCGCCGGTCTTGATGTCCTCCAGGGCCCCGGCCGGGTCCAGCAGGTTCAACAACAACTCGACCTGGTAGGAGTGGGCCAGGCGAAAGTTGATGAAGCCCGGCCCAGCTATTTCCACGGACTCGACGATGGCCTTGGGAAAATCGACACCTGCCGCGATTTCACCCGCCAGTTCCCGCGGTTTCCTGCCCAGACGCTTGCCCAGCACCATGGCCAGGTTGGAACTCAAATCGCCATGGCTGCGGTCCCTGGGTTTTTCCAGGATGATGTCCACGTCCTCCTCGAAGATGCTGAACTTCTCCAGCGCGACCAGAAGGCCCTTTACCAGAAGATCCTCGAGCATGCCATTCCGTTTCTCAGTCGGCGCTTTCGGCGCCATGGGTCGTAGTGAAATTCAAATCCGGGTGACGTCCCGCGACGTCGGAAGAAGCGTACCAGACGGAATCAAGATCCACGCGGGGAGCGTCGCCCCACAACTTTTCCAACTGAAAATATTCCCGGGCCTCGGTATGGAAAATGTGCACCACCACATCGAAGAAATCCAGCAGGGCCCACCGGCCGTCGTTCATACCCTCGAGTCCCTTGGGTTTGTGGCTGGCCCCCAGCAATTCCCTGTGAAGGTGCTTGGCCAGGGACTTTACCTGGATTCTGGATCGGCCCGAGGCCAGAAGGAAGAAATCACACACGTCGGAACGTCCGCGCAGGTCGATCACGACCAGATCCTCGGCCATTTTCTCGAGGAGGTGCCAACCCGCCCGCTCCGCCAGGGCGAATCCCGCCGAATCATCCGGCAGGGTGAGGCGTTCTCCGCCGGCCTTGTCGGGGCTGTCCGTATGTTTCTGATTCATAAAATGTGTCCTGTGGCCGCTTTCATACGGGCCGTGTTCAATTCAAACGATTGATGACGTATTCCACGGCGACGGCCAGCAGGTCCTTCTGGGGTCCCGAGGCCACTGGCCCCAGGGCGGCCTTGGCTTCCTCGCCGAACTCGCGGGCCTTGCCGAAAGCGTAGTCGACGCCTCCGAAATCGGTGACGAAGGCCTTGACCTCCGGCCAGCATTCGACCCGCACCGCGCTATCGGTCTCCAGAGACAGCTCGTCGATCCGCCCCCTGGCCTCGGGTGAGGCGTTGCGCCGAGCAGCGATCAGGGGCAGGGTGATGCGGCCCTCCTCCCAGTCCTGTCCGGTGGGCTTGCCGAGGCGCCGCTCGTCGCCCAGGTAATCGAAGATGTCGTCCGTGATCTGGAACACCAGCCCGGTCTGGCTCCCGAAAGTCGCGAAAGCCTCTTCCGAAGCGGCCAGCCGCTTGTTGAAGGAGACCCCGATCCGACAGCTGTTCTCGATCAGCGAGGCGGTCTTCTGGTAAATGATCTGCATGTACCTCTCCTCGCTAATGTTCATGTCGTACCGGTATTCGAGCTGGAGCATTTCCGCCTCGCTCATCAGCACGGTCGTGCGGGCCAGCAGTTCCACCGCGTGGTGCAGGCGTGCCTGGCAGAGATTGTACAGGGCCTTGCTGTAGAGGTAGTCGCCCATGATCAGGGCCGCGCTGGACCCGTACTTCACGTTGACCGCGGGCAGTCCCCTCCGTGTCAGGGCCTCGTCGATGAAATCATCGTGGACCAGCGTGGCGGTGTGAACGAGCTCGACGCTGGCGGCGGCGGTGATGGCGCCGGGCGCGAATCCCTCCCTGTCCTGGGCGGCCAGCAGCAGCAGGGTCGGACGGAATCTTTTGCTTTTGCCCTTCCGGATGTGGTCGCAGATCTCCCGGGTCAGGGGACTATGGCCGTCCGTGATACGCCGGAACTCCTGGTCGACCTGTTCCAGGGCCGGACCGATTTTCTTCTGCAGGGTGATCAACTTGATGCGTTCCCTCTCCACGAGTCCCATAAACACCTACTCTCCAAAGTGCATCCGCCCCGCGCCCTCGCCTGTGGCGCGGACTGCAAATATTCCCAATAGAGGGGCTCGGGTCAATCAAGATCCTGATTATCTTTATTGCGGCGTCGGCTGGTCACCGCGATGGAAACCAACACCGAACCCAGATACAGGACAAGGACCGGGCCGGCCATCATCACTTGACTGATCACGTCCGGCGGAGTCAGCGCCGCCGACAAGGCCACGATGAGGATTATAGCATACCGCCAGGTCCTCAGAAGCATGCGGGGATTGACAATCCCTATTACGCTGAGGAAAAGCACCAGGAGCGGCAATTCGAACACCAACCCGAAAGCCAGGCACAGGCGGGAGACGAAGTTGAAGTACGGGCCCACGCCGATGAGAGGCTCCATGGCAGCGGTCCCGAAACTGAGCAGGAAGACCATGACCTGGGGAATTACCACCAGAAAGGCGAAGGCGACGCCCGTGTAGAACAGGGCCGTCGTGGCCAGAAGCAGGGGCGTCACCAGCCGTCGTTCACGTTTGTACAGCCCCGGCAGGATGAAGCCGTAGATTTTGAAGAAGATGAAGGGCGCCACCACGAACAGGCCCACCACCGCGGACAGTTTCAACCGGGTCAGGAAGGCTTCGTTGGGCGCGGTGAAATAGATGCCCTGTTCGTGGATGGGACGAATGAGCATATCCAGCAGATCGGCCGACCAGAACCAGCACAGGATTGTGGCGACCAGCGCAGCGGCCGACGAATGGATCAGGACACTCCGCAGCTCGGAAAGGTGATCCAACAGACCCATTCGGTCCTCAGCGGAATCATCGGAATGACCGAGCCCCGCTTGATCCGCGGGACCTGCCTGATCCACTGACCCTGTGGCCGGCTCGGCGGAGTCTTCCCCGGGCGGGTCGAAGGGAAGTTCGGGTTCCTGGCGATCTGTCACTTGTTCGCATCCTCGGCACGCAAATCGTCAAGCAGGGCGAAGAATTCATCGATATTCTGGAAACTGCGGTAGACCGAGGCGAAACGGACATAGGCCACTTCATCGACATCCCGCAGATGTTCGAGCACGTATCGCCCGATGGTTTCGCTTGGAACCTCCCGCCGCCCCGCCCGGGCCAGGTCCCGTTCGACCCGATCCACGATGATCTCGATCTGCTCGAGTGAAACCGGACGTTTTTCACAGGCCTTGGTCACACCCAGAATGACCTTGGCCCGGTGGTAGGCCATCCGCTCGCCGCTGCGCTTGACGACCAGCACCGGCCGGGTCTCCACGGCCTCGTAGGTGGTGTAGCGTTCTCCGCAGGAAATACATTCCCGCCGCCGCCGGACGGCCCGACCGTCCCGTACGGCACGGCTGTCGACCACCTTGTCCTCTTCACTGCCGCAACGGGGGCATTTCACGGGTCAATCTCCACTTCCTGCCGACATCACATGCCTGGATAAAGGGGGAATTCCCGGCAGAGCTCTTCGCTCTCGGCCCGCAGCCCCGCCAGGGCGTCGGCATCCTCCCGTGCGGTGACGGCCCGGTCCATGATGTCCGCGATCCGACGCATCTGCTCCGGCCCCATGCCACGCGTGGTAATGGCGGGCGTACCGAGGCGGATGCCGCTCGTCACGAAGGGACTCTCCTGGTCGAATGGCACCGTGTTCTTGTTGGCGGTGATGCCGACGTGCTCGAGCAGCTCCTCCATGTCCTTGCCGGTCAGGCCCTTGTTGCTCACGTTGATCAGCAACAGGTGGTTGTCGGTCCCACCGCTGACCAGATGGAAGCCCCGCTCCTGGAGAGTTTCGCCCAGCACCGCGGCATTGTCCACCATGCGCCTGGCGTAATCCTTGAAGTCGTCGGTCATGCACTCCTTGAAACAGACGGCCTTGGCCGCGATCACATGCATCAGGGGACCGCCCTGGATACCCGGAAAATTCATCTTGTTGATGGCTTTGAAGTGCTCTTTCCTGCTCAGCACCAGTCCGCCCCGGGGCCCCCGCAGGGTCTTGTGGGTGGTCGAAGTCACCACGTCACAGTGAGGTACGGGGCTGGGGTGCACCCCGCCGGCGACGAGCCCGGCGATATGGGCCATGTCGAACACAAGGATCGCCTCGATCTCATCGGCTACCGAGCGCAGGATTTCGTAGTCCCAGAAGCGGGGATAGGCGCTGGCTCCGCCCACGATCATCCGGGGCCTGGCGGCCAGTGCCTGTTCGCGCAGCTGGTCGTAATCGATGGTTTCGGTTTCCCGGTCCACTTCATAGTGGATGGCGTCGAACAGCAGGCCGGAAAAATTGACGGGATGGCCGTGGGTCAGATGTCCGCCGTGGGACAGGGACAGCCCCATTATCTTGTCCCCCGGCTTCAGGAAGGCCAGGTAGGCAATCATGTTGGCGGTCGAACCGCTGTGGGGCTGGACGTTGGCGCGCTCGGCCCCGAACAGGGCCATGGCCCTCTTCTTGGCCAGGGTTTCGGCGGTGTCGACGTTCACACAGCCGCCGTAGTAGCGCTTGTTCGGGTAGCCCTCGGCGTACTTGTTGGTCAGGGTGGACCCCATCGTCTCCATAACCGCCCGGCTGGTAAAGTTTTCGCTGGCGATCATCTCGAGTTGATCGCGTTGCCGGGCCAATTCGAGGTCCAGAACCTCGGCGATTTCGGGATCGGCCTTCCGCACCTCGTCGTACATAGCGGTCACTCCTGAAACAGGTGATTGTTTTCGTAAGCGATGATCTTGTCTACGCGCCGGCCGTGCCGACCGCCTTCGAAGTCCGCCACCAGCCAGGCATCGAAAAGAGCCAACGCGGTCTCCGGATCGATCCCGTCCCCGCTGAGACACAGCACGTTGCTGTCGTTGTGCCGGCGGGTCGTCTGCGCCTGGTCAACGGTGAAGCACAGGGAAGCCCTCACCCCCTTGACCTTGTTGGCGGCAATGCTCATCCCGACACCCGAGCCGCAGATCAGGACCCCGGCGTCCGCCCGGCCGGCGCCCACCAGCTCCGCCACGGCCAGGGCCGCGTCGGGATAGTCGGCGGATTCCCCGCTGGAACAGCCCAAATCCTCCACCTCTACTCCCCGTCCGCGCAGGGTATCGACAAGCAGGGTCTTGTGCGCATACCCGTGGTGATCGGATCCCAGGGCTATCTTCATGGCTCGCTATCCTTCCATGCTGCAGGGTCTTTGAAATACGGTTCCCAGCCGGCCAACAGGCGCCGGATCTGCTCGCACACCTCTTGATAGGTTTTTGCGCCCCCCCCGTAGGGATCGCTCACTTCTTCGACGTCCGGCAAACATACGCGGCGATTCAGGTCCATACCGGGAGCGCCCAGCAGACCGACCCTGCCGTGGTAGCCGCCGGCGTAACGACTGCGAAAAATGGCGGCGTGGCTCCTGGTCATGCCGATGACCCAGGCCATATCGGCCAGGCTAGCGGCGGACACCGGCCGCGAACAGTGGCCCTCGACTGAGGCGCCCGTCGCCCTCCCATAGGCCTGGGACTCGGAAGAGGCCGGCAGGCCGGCCCGGGCATCGAGTCCCGCCGAATGGAATTCCACCCCGAGCCCGTCATACGTCTGCCTTGCGACGGCCTCGGCGAGCGGGCTGCGGCAGGTGTTCCCCGTACACAGGAAAAGGATATTGCTCGCCATGCAAGTCCTCGACTGGCGGACCCGGCCCAACTATTGGTCTGACACACCTGTCAGCCCCGTATCAGGCCAAATTAGACATCACCGGAACCCTCGTCAAGATACCCGGACTCGGGCGGAGGCGCGTTCCGGGGGCCCTGGCGCAACTGAACGGGAGGCCAAGTGGTCAAGTCTATCAAGGCGCTGGGTCCGGTCGGCAGGGAACCGACGACCCGCCGAAGCAATTCCTGCGGTTCCCAGGCCCCGTCGACTAGTCCCGCAAACGCCGCCAGGGCCGCCCTGAAATCATTGCAGGGGCTGTCGCCGGACCGATTGGCGCTCGTGGAAACGAGGGGGAAACCCACGGAGAGGACCAGGGAACGGAGGGAAGCCAGGGCCGGCACCCGGACCGCCACCGTCTCGCGACCGGCGTTGACGGCCGGAGACAGTTCCCCGCCGGCGGGTAGGATCAAGGAAAAGGGCCCAGGCCAGCATCGCTGGCAGTAGGCGGACTGACGGCTGTCGAGAGTCCCGGTCACCAGAGAGGCCTGCTCTGCGGAGCCCGCCACGACCAGCAGGGATTTCCCTGTACGGCACCCTTTCAGGGCCAGGATGCGAGTCACCGGATCAGCAAGGTCGGCCCGGCAATGGAATCCGGGCAGGGTGTCGGTGCCCAGCAGCAGGACGCCGCCGGATTTCAGGAGCTTGACGGCGTCGTCCGCTGCCATCTGTCCGCCAGCCACGGTCAACGTCCGCCCCGGGCCAACTCCCGTCGGTATTCCTCAACCGCGGCGGCCACCTTGGTGTCCTTGAGCGCCAACATCCTGGCGGCCAGGCAGGCGGCGTTGCTGGCCCCTGCGCTACCCACCGCCACGGTGGCCACGGGAACACCCGGTGGCATCTGGACGATGGAAAGAAGGGCGTCGACACCGGCCAGGGGCCCGGAAGCCACGGGTACGCCGATGACCGGACGGGCGGTGAGACTCGCCACCACGCCGGGCAAATGGGCCGCCATTCCAGCCACGGCCACGAAGACTTCCGCGCCGTCCTTTTCCGCCTTTTTCACGATGCGTTTCAACTTATCGGGCTGCCGATGGGCAGAGGCGACCTCCACCAGATAGGGAAGCCCGAATCTGTCGAGCAGGGGCAGCATCTTTTCGATGACGGGCAAATCACTGGCGCTGCCCAGGAGGACCACCACCCTGGCGGTCACGGCGGGGCCCGAACCGGTGCGGGCGCCTGTCTTCCTTTCAGCCACGCTGTTCACCTCCGACGACGGCGATATCCCGCCGGTAGATCAATCCCTCGAAATGGGTGTCATTCAACTGGTCATAGGCCGCCTGCCGGGCCTCGATGAGGCTGGCGCCGGTTCCCACCGAACCGAGAACCCGGCCCCCGGACGTCACCAACCCCTGCCCGGAAGCCGCCGTGCCGGCATGGATGATCCAGCGATCATCTACTTCCGGATCGGGCAGTTCGATCGCCTTGCCCCTGACGTATTGCCCGGGATAACCGTCCGAAGCGCCCACCACAACGACGCAGTGTCTGTTCCAGTCGGTCATGCCCGCCCCCGGCCAGCCCTCGGGACCTACCTCTCCAGCGCCGGACAGTCCCTGGAGATAACCCCCCAGTTTGCCCGCGGCGGTGCTGGCGCAGAGTTCGAGGAAGTCACCTGCGAGCAGGGGCAGAACGACTTGGGTCTCCGGATCGCCGAAGCGGCAGTTGAACTCCAGCACCTGGGGACCTGACTCGGTCAACATCAGGCCGGCGTAGAGAACCCCGCGATAGGGAATGTCCCGGCGCCGCAATTCCGCCAGGACGGGCAGGACTATACGCGTGTCGATTTCCATATGGAGATCCGGCGGCAGATCGACCGGCGCGAAGGCTCCCATGCCTCCCGTGTTGGGGCCCGTGTCGTTCTCGCCGATGCGCTTGTGGTCTCGGCTGGGAGCGAGCAGACTATAGGACTGGCCGTCGGTCACGATCAACACCGAAAGCTCCGGACCAAAGAGGCATTCCTCGATCAGGATGCGCAGACCAGCGCCCCCGAACCTCTGGTCGTTCAGGCACTCCCGAATGAAGGACTCCGCCTCGTCACGATTCGAACAGACCGCCACGCCCTTGCCCTGGGCGGCTCCACAGGCCTTGACGACGACCGGCAGTTTGGTGGTGTCGAGATGCTTGAGGGCGGCCCGGGAACTGCTGAAGGCATGGTAGTGGGGAGTCGGTACTCCCGCGGAAGCCAGAACCTCCTTGCTGAACTCCTTGTCGCCTTCGAGCCGGGCTCCCTGGGCCCCGGGGCCGAAGACCGCGAAGCCCGCCTTGTGCAGATGATCGGCCAGACCGGCGATCAAGGGATCCTCCGGACCGATGATCACCAGATCAACGGCTTCCTGTCGGCAAAACTCCACAATGTCGTCGGGAGCCATGGGATCGAGATCCACATTGCGCGCCAGATCCTCCGTCCCGGGGTTGCCCGGTGCGGCGAGGATGACCGGATCCTGGGGCGACAGGGCGAGCTGCCGGACGATGGCGTGCTCACGACCCCCTGAGCCGATAACGAGAACTTTCCTGGCCATTTGGGATTCCTCCTCCTGCGAAGAGCCAGCCACTGGGGCGATCCACGTTGTTTCCGGTAACCTAACTCAAGTCACCCGACCGGACAACGGGAATCAGACGGGAACGATCGTAGTGCCCTGCTCCCCCGCCAAGGCCGTCAGGATATGGTCCGGAGAGGTGATGACGACCGCCTGACCGCCGCCGGCGAGGAATGAGATGGCGGCTTCGATTTTCGGTCCCATGCTTCCCGGCGGGAACTCCCCTGCGGCCAGAAGGCGCTTGGCCTGATCCATCGTCAGCAGATCGATCTCTTCCTGGTCCGGCTGGCCGAAGTGGACACAGACCTTGTCGACCTGGGTGGCAATGATCAACACCTCGGCACCGATCAGCCGGCCGAGAAGAGCGCTGGCCCGGTCCTTGTCGATCACCGCGTCGACTCCCTCGAGGAAACCGCCGTCGCCCCGGACGACCGGCACGCCTCCACCGCCGGCGGCGATGGTCAGCACGCCGGCCTCCACCAGAGTCCGGATGGCTTCCCACTCGATGACCTCGCGAGGCGCAGGACTGGGAACCACTCGCCGCCAGCCGCGTCCCGCGTCCCGGACTATGGTCCAGCCGTTCTCGTCGCGCAGGAGCCGGGCCTGTTCCTCGTCGTAGAAGGGTCCGATGGGTTTGACCGGTTCGGTAAAGGCAGGATCCCCACGGTCAACCAGGACCTGGGTGACCACGGTGGCCACCGGAGTATCCAGACCGATCTCCGACAGGGCGTTCTGCAGGGCCTGCTGGAGCATGAAACCGAGTCCTCCCTGGCTGTCGGCTCCGCAGACGAACATAGGCATGGGGGGAATGCCGTGCACGGCCATGCCGGCATCATTGCGCAACACGATATTTCCGACCACCGGACCGTTGCCGTGGGTCAACACCACCCGGTTGCCGTCGGCGGCGAGACGGGCGACCTGTTTCATGGTCGTCCTTGTGATGGCCGCCTGCTGTTCGTAGGTTCCCTCCTGCCCCACGGGGATGATCGCGTTGCCACCCAGGGCGACGACGATTCGGCGGCTCTCTGTTGAATCTCCGCTAGCCTCCATTACTGGCCGTCGCGGCGAAATCCGCGAAACGCTCCAACGCCTTGCGGATGTTGTCCTGGCTGTTGGCATAGCTGAAGCGCAGGTAGCCTTCGCCGAAGGCCCCGAAGGAGGTTCCGGCCAGGGCAGCCACCCCGAAATCATCCAGCAGGCGTGTTTCGACCTGCTTGCTGGTCAGCCCCAGACCGGTGATGTTGGGAAACACGTAGAACGCTCCTCGGGGCTTCCTGCAGGATATGCCCTCGATGGCGTTCAGGCCGTCAACCAACAGATCGCGACGCACCTTGAACTCAGCCACCATGGCCCGGGCGGCATCCTGGGGACCGGTCAGGGCTTCGGCGCCGGCGATCTGGGTAAAGGCGGCCGTACAACTGGTGCAGTTAGTCTGAAGCTTGGCCACCGCAGCAGCCAGTTCGGCCGGCATGATTCCGTACCCCAGACGCCAACCGGTCATGGCGTAGGTCTTGGAATGCCCCTCCAGGATGATGGTTCGTTCCAGCATGCCCGGTCGGGTCGAGATCGAGTCGTGCGTTCCTTCGTAAATGATTTTGCTGTATATCTCGTCGCTGAGCACCCAGAAATCATGCTTGACCGCGAGCTCCGCGATGGCGTCCAAGTCATCGGAACTGAGCATTCCCCCGGTTGGGTTCTGGGGCGAATTGATGATCAGCAGCTTCGTCCTGTCGCTGGCCGCCGCACGGAGATCTGCGATGTCGAAGGAGAAATCCTTTTCCTCGGCCAGCTTCAGGGGGACAGCCTTGCCCTCCAGAAAATTGATCACCGATTCATAGATGGGGAAGCCGGGATTGGGGTAGATGACCTCGTCGCCCGGATCGACCAGGGCGGTCAACGGAAAATAGATGATGGGCTTGCCGCCGGGCACGATCACCACGTTGTCGGGCCCGACATCAATGCCGCGATCGCTGGAGATGTACTCGGCGAAGGTCTTGCGCACCTCGGGAATGCCGGCGGCCGGACCGTAATGGGTGTAACCCGAACGGAGAGCTTCCACCGCCTTGTCGATGATATTCCGGGGAGTGTCGAAATCAGGTTCGCCGATCTCCAGGTGAACAATGTCACGACCCTCGGCCTCCAGTCCCTTGGCCCTGGCCAGCACTTCAAACGCCGTCTCGGTGCCCAGTCTTTCCATACGCTTGGCCAGCATGACGTACTCCTTTGTGATCTTTGCAAACTTGAAATGAGCCGGACTGATGCACCGGTTCCGGACCCGGCAAACGTATGAGACAGAAGAGATCAAGTCAACAGGATCAGGTCAGGGCGTCCAGGTATTTTTTAACCTCCCGACCCACTTCCTTGCGGATGCCCGATTTGTCCAGGGCCAGACGTTTGAGATCGACCTTGGGCACGTATTTCACATGCATGAACTTCCGCAAAACGTTGAGCGGAACATTTACAGGGCTCCGCAGACAGGCCAAGGGCACGCTGCGGTTGGCGAAACCCGTGTGGAGAATCCGCACCATGGCGATGGTCTCGATGACCTTGGGATTGCGCGAGCGGTTGACCACCTCCTCGACCAGCCCGGGAATGGCCACGACCTTGGGATTGCGCAGGAAGCCGAGCAGGACGCTGATCGATTGGATGTTCGTCATCACCAGATGCTTCAACTCGGTGACCGAGGCCGAATTGAAGTCGATTTCATCTTTGTCTTCGGCCGCGGGATCCGGTTCGGTATGCAGATCATCCGCCCAGGCCGTGATTTCATCGGACTCCCCGTCTTCGATCGGATCGCCGGCAGAGGCGGGGAAGTCATGCTCCAGGAAAGTGCCGCCTTCGGGAATGGCTATGACCAGGTGATCGTCCCTGAGCCTCAACCCGGACAGGTCCGCAACCTCCTTCCCCATACCGCCCTCGGCCACCTCCAGGATGTGCCGGCAGGCCCTCGGAAAACCTGGAGGCAAAGGCAGAAGATATTCCATCTCGTTGCCATCGGTCGAAAAATGGGTCTGTACCAGTTGCACGGCTGTGACAAGGTCGAGTTCCATCTCGGGCACACCGAGCAAGGCCAGACGGTCTGCCAGGGCCTGCATACGTTGCACGCAATGGGCCATGACCGGCACGCGGACCGGGTGTTCGGCCAAGCCCTCGAACAGACCGGCCAAGGGGGCCAGTCCGGCATCCCCGGCCAGGATCTTGCGCAGGGCGTCCCGATCAGTCTCCTCGAGAACGTCCAGAGAGCGCGACAGGGGCCTGTCGAATTCCGTCCCCTGACACCCTTCCTCGATCCAGGAGATCAACTGCCGCAGGTCCCGGATCTCCGCGTCGGCCATCCCCAGCATGGGCAGGACTCGGCTGATAGTAGCCACCCGGAACGGATCTACGCTCCCGGCCAGGTGGCTGATGCGTTCCTGCCAGGCGTCGACTTCGAGCCGCAACAGTTCGACAAGCAGTTTCCGGTCATCGGCTTCGAAATCATCGCCCAGAGAGAGCCTGGCCAGCAGGAGTTCCAGACTGTCCTGCATGAAGAGCCAGGGGGGCTCACGGCCAAGGAGAGGTGGCTCAGAATCCGCAGCAGAAGCGGATTCCTGGGCCATGATCATGCAGCGGCTCGTCAGATCTTCTAGCCGCCGCAGCCAATCCTGATGGATGTTCCCCGGATCCGCACTGTCCTCGCGGATACGGAAATTCAGACGGCGGGAGGAACTGAACCTCTGCACCCGAGGCATCAGGCGGTCGCCGGGCGTGGAGACATCGACGAAGGCAGCCAAGAGCCGGGCGCCGGCCGGATCACCCTTGACCGCAAGATATTGAATGCCCATAAGATAGTCTTTTGCAGAATTTTGCGTCGATATCTTGCGAAGAAACATGAATAGGCTTTCCGCCCGGTAAGCTACATCCGCATCTGCGAAGGCCAGGGCCTGGAGCTCTTCCAGGACGGATGCGTCCGGCTCCCGCGTCAGCGAAACAGTGGAAGAATCCCAAGGTAGAATTAGCTCCGCAACCGTCACCAGGTAGGTCCTTGCTGCCAGATGTACCAGTTCTCGCGACGGCCTCCTGCGGGGAGATCGCCGGTTAATCAGGGTATTGCCTCAAAATCGTTATCGGCAAGTACGTTACTTCATTTACCGACGGTTCCGGATCTACCAGCGGATCCCCACTTCCACCCAAATGGTCTGCACGGTCCTTTCCCCACTCCCCGGTTCAGGATGCCGCAACGATCCGGCGCCCTGGAACCTGACTCCGCCGAGCACCCATTCCAGGCCCAGGACGGTTTCGGACCGCCAGCGACCCCAGTGTCTGGGCAACACCATCCCCGCCAGGGGACTGATGGCGCTGACCAGGTCCACGGGATCGCCCCAGGCGGTCACCCAGGCCCCGCGCAGTTTCCAGGCTTTGCCGACGGCGTACCTCCCCGTCAAACTGAGCAGACTGCGGCGTCCACCAGCGGATTCCTTGTCCAACCCGTAGGACCGAACAAGCAACCTGCCTCTCAGCCGAGCCCGCTCGAGAACCATCTGGACCGAGATGATGGTCCGGCGAAGGGCCGCGGAGGCCCGGAGCGGTTGCCAGGGATACCGTTCCGACCAATTCCACGTCCTTAAATCTGTGCTGCGGTAGCTGACCTCCTGATCGACCTGGGGCGACAGTTTTTTTCCAACCTGCAGATCGACCAGGAATTTTTCCTTCCTGCTGCGCGACCCTGTCCGGTCCAAGTGCCGGCCCACGTGTACCAGGGCACGCAGGACGACTCCCGAACCCGTGCGTGTGAATCCCCGCAGGGCAAAACCCCGGCCAGTCCAGCCCGGAAGCACGGCTGGACGGTTGGCCAGACCGGGAGTCTCGACCAGGTCGGCAAACCCCAGCACTCCCTCCATGCCCGAACCCCTGGCCGGTTTCCAGCCGACATGCATGACCGCCGCCCCGGCAGGCGGGATCCAGGGCGCGGCCTGCCAAACCAGGGTCTCAAAACTTCCGGACAGGGCATTTTTCCTAAACCCTCCCGCCAGACTTGCGCCTCTTGCCAGGTTCCCCATCAGGCCGGCGACCGATATCCTCCAGGCATCCCGGTGACTGCCAAGCTGCACAACACTTGCCGGGGGCGCCGAGCCACCGACGGATTGCCCCGGACCACCGGTCATGAACCGCAGGCGCCAGGATCCATGTCGGACCCTTCCCCCGAACCCGGACAGGGCACGCGGATCAACCGCGCCGAGCCAGGACACCATTCGCTCCACCGGCGCGGCGAATCCCGTGTCCGCCGCCAGTGATGAGCCCCGCCCCGGAGGCCCGATCATCAGACCGTGGCCCTGAGACAACCCCAGTCTCCCCAACCGCAATTCCACCGGATCTCCCCCGATCTCAAGGGTTCCCGTGGATTCCCGCAGACCTGTACGATATTCCCGGACCCGGGCACGCACCCGCAGCCAGCGTGTTTCCAGGACGAATTTGCCGTAATGGTCCAGTCCTTCGTACTGGTAGTGTCCCGCCCGAACCCGCACCGACCCGTGGATGGGAAAGGGAAACCCGACCCTGCTTCCGGCCGGGTGCGCATTGTCAGCGGTTTCCAGAAACCTGGCCAATTCCTCCCTGGTCGGCGGAACCCCGGCGTCGGCAAGGACCTGGATGGCTTCCTCAAGCTCTTCAAGATCATCCCTGGGATCAACCGATTCCGGATCGGGTATCGCTTCCTGGTCAGGATCCTCCTGCGCCCCTGACGTGACTGAAATGATCATGGCCGGGACCATGGCCAGAACCATCGCCAGCCTGGATATTCTGCCGACGGTCACCAAGGCGATGCTCCGGGATCACCGGTTCCCAGATGGAACCTGTGGGTCAAACCCAGGGACGGGTGGACGAGGTGGGAAGTATGCAGCCAGAGCCCCCCCCACCTGGTCACCAGGTTCCCGCCCAGACTCCCTGTTTCGGGGTCAGCCCGGAAACCCAGGCCAAGACGGGGAGTCAAGCGGCACATGATTTCCAGGGACAGGACCGGCACCCCGTCACCTCGTTGATCGATCCGGAAGGCCAGCCCGCTCCCGGGGTGGAAGAGTTTGATTTCCGCGAGGGTCCGCCTCCCGCCACGGCCATGCCAGTCAGGCAAATTTCCCGGATGCAGCCAGAAGGCGATATTTCCCGTGAGGCGCGCCCCCATACCAAAGGCAAGCCTGCCTTCGAGACCGGGCTCAAGACTGGTGGCGACCTGCTCGCCGGCCACCAGCCAGCGTCGCGCCCGCACCCGGATTCCCGCCTGGGGATTTCCGCCCAGGCGCAGGCGCAGAGAGCCGGTGTCCTCGACCATCAATGTCTCGCCGAGACGCTCCCAGGAACACGCCAAGGACCAGGGTAATGGTCCATCCCTCCGGATGACCCCACACTCGACCGACTTGAGAGGCAGGTCCCTCATGGAGAACAGATGGCCCTGGCCGGCCCCGAACCACAACCCCCATCCGTTTCTCTTTCGAGTGGCGTGATCCAAGTCGGCGTTCGCCGCGTTCCGCGGCCCGGGCTGGGCCAGGATGAGCGCCATGTCCAGGGGATTCAGCAGCCAGCCGTCGGCAAAATCCCGCAGCCCATCGCCGTAGACTGCGACAGGCCCGGAAGCGCCGAGGAATACCATCAAGAAGACGGTCAGGAAGGTGATGGTCTCTGACAGAGGGAACGAACGTCCCTTCACCGAATCACCATGAGGGCTTTTTCACGGGCCAGACAGTGGAAGAAACGGTCCCGGATTTCCAGCAACACCACGTATCCTCCCGGCCCCGCCCGGCGGCCCTGATCATCCCTGCCGTCCCACGGCAAGTCGCGGGGGCCTGCACCCAGATTCTCCCCACCGAGGTCCCGCACCAGGCCGCCCCACAAATCGAACACTCGCAGTTCCCACCCCGCCTGTTCCCCGGAAAGCGTGAAGAGAAAATGGACGCTCGAAACGCCTGCGGCCGGATCCAGGATCCGCGGTTGGATCATGAATCCCGTCGGGATGACACCAGCCATGGCGACACTGTTGGGACAGCCGGGCGTCGAGCCGGTCCCGGCCGTACAGGGAGCCCAATTGGCTGCGCCTGGATTCCGGGGGGTCGGCGCGAGCCGTTCCAGGGACAAGCCAGGTTCGCTCTGCCCCCCCACCAGCGAACCCTCTCCGCCGATGGTCAGGTGATCGATCACATGGCCTGCCGGACCCGCCAGATAGAGACGGTCCGCGAAAATACGTTCCCCGGTGGGCGTGTTGTTCAGGGTGGGCCAACCCGCCAGGTTCCGCTGGTTGGCAATTGCCGCTTCAGGCCGGCAATCGGTGACCGCGCCATGCGCCTGGTTGTCCAGGTGCCAGGCGACCAGGGCGAGAGAATCCTGGGCCAGCACCAGAAATTCTCCCGGCTCCAGCCGGGTCTCGGGCAACGGCCGCCAGGAGCCGTCCTCGTCCCGCAGGGAGTGCCCGGTCAGGTCGACTGCCTGGTTCCCCACCACCGTGATTTCCACCCATTCCCCCTGTCCACTCCGGGGAACGGACAGTACTTCGTTGAGGATCAGGTTCCCCGGTCCCACCTGGAGGGAGGCCGGATGCAGGACCAGAGTGTCTGTACCAGCGGGAAGAGGCACCATGATATCGAGAGACAGGAGCCCTGCGTACGGTGGTTGGAGAATCCAGCACATCCTCCGCTCCTGGCCCGCAGGAAGCTGGTCCAGCAGGGAGCCGTGATCCTCGCCTCCGACCCTGAGCAGGATGGCTCCCACCGGGAAGGTCTCGGTCCCGTTATTGAAGATTTCCAGAGTGAATCGAACCGTCATCGACACCCGATCCGCGGTGGGCGGATCCAATTCCCAGGCGATCACCTGCAGGGAAAAGGGCAGGAAATTGGGAGCGCCTGGGGTGGGATCAACGAGAACGAAATCGGTATGGTTGTCCCCCGTGTCACGGCCGTCAGGCCGCCGCGACAACGATTGACCGGGCGCGATGTCCGCCGGATCTCCCTCCTTCATGGCCGGGTCAGTGAGAGGACCGTAGCCCACCAGATCCAGGACGACCTCCCCCCGGACCAACCGCACGGCATCAGGACCGTTTTGAAGTCCGAGGTACACCTCCGCCTGGCCGGCCGGATCACCCAGCCAGTTCCTGTCCACGATCAGGAATCGCTGGTCCGGCGCCAGCGAATATTCCTGGGTCCCGGTCCAGCGGGTCGCCCAAACGGCTCCCTCGGCCCCATTGGCGAATTGCAACAACACCCCAGCCAGGGATTCGGATCCGGGGCCCGTGTTCAGCAATTCGACGAATTCGCGGCCCCCGTCGCTGCCTTCCGGATCAGGGAGTAATTCATTGATGACCAGGGCCGCCCAGGAGACGCGAGGAAGAATAAGCAGGACCAGCGGCAAAACTGCCCGGGCAAGGCGCCATTTGCGGCTCACACAGGCTCTAAGGACAATCTCAGGAGTCTCCTGGCCGGAAGCCATGGTGCCCACGCATTCCGGGAGGAAAGATGAGGATGCTCGGGGAGGAAATCGACCGGTTCATCCGGCAAAAGTAGAAATATTCAGAGCAAGCCGTGGCGGCGCCTGAGAAACCACTCCAGTCCCAGAAGAATGACCACCAGACCGAGGAAGGGCCAACCTGACCAGAAATCCAAACGATTCCTGCGGACCAACTCCTCCTCGCTCCAATCCCGGGCCAGAAGGTTCTCAAACAGCCGGTTTCCGGCTTCGGAAGGGGTGGCCATGAAAAATTCGCCATTGCCCCGTGCCGCCACCTGGACCAGTCGCCGGCGATCCATCCGCACCTGGGTGGACTCGATGGAATGCCCGGAGATCACGAGACTCGCAACCCTGCCTTTGACCGGAGGATCGCCCTCGCCGACCAGTTGGACGGAATATCTGCCGGGCGGCAGAGGCGGCAGCGCAACTTCGGCGAAACCGGATGCCCCGTCCCTGCGGGACAGTGCGAAGGTCCTGACCCGGCTTGAATCGACTCCGGCCGTATCTTGACGCAACTGGAGTGAAAGCTTCCGGTCCACCACCGGACGCCCCCTCATATCCCGCCACTGGGCCGCCAATTTGATTCTCTCCCCTTCCTGGAAAACGTTCTGCCCGCCCATGAACACCAGGCCCGAATTCTCCTCGCCGGACGAAGTCCAGACCAGAAGGTTCCGCAGCAGGCGCCGCCCGTGGGAATCCCCGCCGCCTGACCCGGCGCCAGCAGGATCGGCACCCCCGCGGGAAAGATCCCAGAAAGCCGCTTCCCAGAGGTTGCGCCCGCCGAACCAGGCGACCCTGCCCTCGCCCAACTCGTTGATGGCCAGCAGAGGCAGGTCTGTCCCGCCGGTGACCTGTTCCCGTCGCCGGCCCGTCATGAGAACCATTGCCCCGGACCTGGTCCCGGTCTTCACCATCCGCCGCAGAGGCGGCAAGGTCACCAGCCCCGCCCCCTCCATCATTTCCCGGGGGCTCTGCAGGCCCTCCAGGATCGGATGTCCAGCCTGTGACGAGACCACCGAGGCAAACAGGGGGCCATTGCTCCAGCGCCAATCTGTGACAAGAACGGGCAGCATACTCGCCAAGGGTGGTGGCGGCGCTACCGGTCCCAGCGGTCCGTCGGTTCCCGCGCCCGGGATCACCAACAGCCCCAGCCCACCTTCAACCGCCGCCCTTAGCGGTGCCCAGTCCTGGGCCGCCAGGGCTCCTGACCAGTCGGATATGACGACCCCGTCCCAGGTCGACCAACCAGACGGGTCGTCGGGCGCAACCCAAGACACCAGACTGTCAGCAAAGACCAGGCCGTTCACTGCAGGAAAGACAACCGCAAGATTGATTCTTTCCTCGCTTGCGGCGGCCTGGGTGAGAAACCGCACATCCCAGCCGGGCGCCCCGGTCAACAGGAGCAGACGAGATCTCTCCTTGCGCACGTCAATGGCCAGAGACGCCCTGTTGTTGTCGAGGAAACGCTCGTTGTCCAGAGTGGAGACCTCCAGACGGTAAACCTGGAGCCCATGGCCGCCAGGTTTGAAACTCAAAGAAACAGGCATGACCCGATCGACGACCTGCAAGGTCATTTCGGCTTCCACACCATTTTCACCCACCAGGCGGGCCTGCAGGGAGGAGCCGACGGATCCAGAGGCGAAGCGATGGTCGACAGAGAATTCGACAAGCACCTCGTCGCCTTCATAGGCCGTCTCGGGATAGCGCAGATCCTTGATGACCCGGTCCGCGGAACCCAGGGGATCGCCCACCCCGATCACCACGAGCGGGATGTTCACCTGAGTTCCCTGAACCGTCTCACCGCCGAACAAACCGTGGGCTCTGAGCTGTCGATTGCCCAGCGGTAAACCCCGAGTCTCCTGTCCATCGCTGATGAGGACCATTGCGCGCACCGAACGGCCTGCCGTCCGGTCCCGGGCTTGACGCAGTAGTCCGGCTAGATCGGTACCGTGGCTGGTCGGAGAGGGAATGACAGGATCGTCCAACCGGAACTCGCGGAGCGGATCCAAGCCGTTGCCCCGCAGAAAAACCATCTCCACCGGCGGTGCGTGTCCGGAAAAGATCGAATCGAGCGACGCCGCCCAGACCAGTCCGCCTTCCCACCTGCTGCCGGGATCGGTCCCCTGTGTGCTCGCTGGATCATCGTGGTCACGAATCGACATGCTGCCCGAATCCTCGATCACCACCAGGAGTTCGGCTGGCACGCGCTCATTTCTCAACAAGGAAAACACCGGACCGGCGATGGCTGCGACAAGCAGGATGAAAACGGCCGAACGCAGGATCCCGAGGAGCCGCCGCAGCCCACCCGGAGGGCGAGGATTGGTCCGGTCGTAAGCCCACAGGGCCGCAAAGACGGCCCCTGCTGCTACGACGAGCAACAAGGGCCACATCCAGGCGGGAGTTGACCAGTGGACACCCACTGACAGCTACTTTCCGGCTTCGAGTTTTTCCCGGACCACTACCTGTGCCGCGGCCAGCCGGGCGATGGGCACCCGGAAGGGGGAACAGCTCACATAATCCAGGCCTACTTTGTGGCAGAAAGCCACGGAGCTGGGGTCACCCCCGTGCTCACCACAGATCCCGAGGTGGAGATCCGGGTTGGTCTGCCGCCCCTTGACCACCGCCATCTCCACCAGCTGGCCCACACCGGCCTGGTCCAGCTGCTGGAAGGGATCGCTGGGCAGGATGCCCAGTCTGACATACTCGGGCAGAAACACGCCGGCGTCGTCCCGGCTGTACCCGAAGGTCATCTGGGTCAGGTCGTTGGTGCCGAAACTGAAGAAATCCGCGACTTCCGCCATCCGGTCGGCCATCAGGGCGGCGCGCGGAATCTCGATCATGGTGCCGATCAGGTAATCCAGCTTCCGGCCCATCTGCTCCATGACCGCTTCCGCCACCCGGATGGTCATCTTCCGCAGATCGCCCATCTCGCGCTGGGTGCCGGTCAGGGGAATCATGATCTCCGGCTGAACATCCACACCTTCCTCCATGACCACGATTGCCGCGCCGATGATGGCCTCGACCTGTGTCTCGTAGATCTCGGGATAGGTCAGACCGAGCCGGCAGCCCCGGTGGCCCAGCATGGGATTCATCTCATGGAGGGATTCCACCTTTCGCTGGATGGTCTCCAGGTCCACACCCATTTCGTCGGCCAGAACCTGCGCCTCCTCCTGTTCGTGAGGCAGAAATTCATGCAGCGGCGGATCAAGCAGCCTGATGGTCACCGGCAGCCCGTCCATGGCCCGGAAAATGCCCTCGAAATCATCCTGCTGCATCGGCTTGATCTTGGCCAGAGCAGTGCGACGGGACTCCTCGTCGTCGGCCAGGATCATCTCGCGCATCTTCATGATGCGATCCTCGCCGAAGAACATGTGCTCGGTCCGAGTCAGACCGATGCCCTCGGCGCCGAATTCGATGGCCTGACGCGCGTCGTGCGGCGTGTCGGCGTTGGTTCGAACCTTCAGGCGCCTGATCCCGTCGGCCCAGCCCATGACCTTACTCAGGTTGGGATCGTCCAGATGCGGCGGCACCAGGGGAGGGGCACCGGCGATCACGGCCCCCGCGGTGCCGTTCACGGTGATGCTGTCCCCGGATTTGAATGTCCTGCCGCCGATGGTCATCTCGCCCTTGGCGACATCGACGAACAGATCGCTGCAACCGGCCACGCAAGGTTTGCCCATGCCACGGGCCACCACGGCGGCGTGGCTGGTCATCCCGCCCCGGCTGGTCAGGATTCCCTGAGCCACATTCATCCCGGCGATGTCCTCGGGGCTGGTTTCCCGACGCACGAGCAGCACCTTGCGGCCCTCCTCGGCGGCGGCGACGGCCTCCTCGGCGCTGAAGACGATCTCACCCTGAGCCGCGCCCGGTGAAGCGGGCAGCCCGACGCCGAGAACCTCGAAATGGGCGTCAGGATCGATCTGCTCATGGAGCAGCTGGTCCAGGTGATCCGGTTCGACCAGGAGCAGGGCCTCATCGATGGTCACCAGGCCCTCGGCCTGCATTTCGGCGGCGATGCGGATGGCCGCCACACCGGTCCGTTTGCCGTGCCTGGTCTGCAGCATCCACAGCCGGCCATCCTGGATCGTAAACTCCACATCCTGCATATTCTTGTAGTGCTCTTCCAGGCGGGTGCGGATTTCGGCCAGCTGGGCGTAGGCTGCGGGCATGGCTTCCTCGAGGGTAGGCAAGACCTTGGCTTCGTTGCCCGCCGGCAAATGTTCGCGGCCGGAGTTGTTGAGCTGTTGGGGAGTCCTGGTGCCGGCTACGACGTCTTCCCCCTGGGCGTTGATCAGGAATTCGCCGTAGAAACGGTTTTCACCCAGGGAGGGGTCGCGCGTGAAAGCCACACCTGTGGCGCTGTCCTCGCCCAGGTTGCCGAACACCATGGCTTGTACGTTGACCGCGGTGCCCCAGTCTCCGGGGATCCGGTTGATGCGCCGGTACTCAATGGCACGTTTGGCGAACCAGCTCTCGAAGACCGCGCGGATACCGCCCCAAAGCTGTTCGTAGGGGTCGACCGGGAATATCTGACCGGTTTCATTCTGCACGATGCCCTTGAAGGTTGAGATGAGCTCCTTGAGGTCGTCCACGGAAAGTTCGGTATCCAGTTTCACGCCCCGGCTGGACTTGATGGCGTCGATGGCGCGTTCGAACAGATGGCTGTCCGCCCCCATCACCACGTCGCCGTACATCTGGATCAAGCGGCGGTAGCTGTCGAAGGCGAACCGCTCGTTGCCGCTCCGCGCGGCCAGCCCCTGCACGGTGTCGTCGTTGAGGCCCAGGTTCAGCACGGTGTCCATCATGCCGGGCATGGAAACTCGGGAACCCGAGCGAACGGAAAACAACAGGGGATCGGCGGGATCAGCGAATTTCTTGCCCATCACGGCCTCGACCTTGCCGAGGGCCATTTTGACGTCGGACTTCAGGTCGTCGCTAAGTTCCGCAGTCGACTGATATTCGATGCACTGTTCGGTGGGCACGGTGAAACCGGGAGGAACAGGCACGCCCATACTGACCATTTCCGCCAGATTCGCGCCTTTGCCACCCAGCAGGTTTTTCATGCCGGCATGCCCTTCGGCCTGCCCGTCTCCGAAAAAATATACCCTCTTGCCGCTCATGATCACTCCCAGATTGATGAAGGAATTTACCCGGATTATGGAATCGCTGCGCGATCCCGCCGCCGACCGCCCGATTTTCGAGTTGGGCGAAAGTCCGGCTGAAATGTAGCACCACAAGGCCGCCGTCGGTAGAAAAAATGAGGACCCGGTATCCTGCTGCCGGGCCCCCAATTGATCAGGAATCGTCTTCCAGACTGTCTTCCGTGCGTACCTTACCGGATAACCACCAGGCGTCCCCAGTAATCGTCCTGCCCGGGAATTTCCACCTTGTAGAGATACACACCCGAAGTGATCGACTCACTGGAGCTGTTGTGGGTGTCCCAGAACATATTGCCGGCCAGGATGTCCTCCGGTCCGATGTCGATGACCAGGTCGCCCGCCGTGGTGAAGACCAGCACCTTGGACCCTGCGGGAATGTTCTTGAAGGTCACGGTGCCACCCTCGTCCCGGGGGAATCCAGCGCCCAAGCGCAAGGGGTTCGGGAACACGTAGATCTCTTCAGAAACCCCGAATTCATCTACGGAAATGGGTTGATTGATCTGTTTCGGGGTATTGTTACCGTTCCCCTGGAAAACCGCGATGCCGCCGTATTCGATCTGGTCGCCCATGTACCGCGCCGAAAAGATCATATCATTCATATTGTTCTCCGCGGTCGTCAGGGCCGTGTTGCCGTAGTCGAAACTGGTCACGGAGTAGTTGTAGGTGAATCCGTTGTAGATCTCTTCGTCGAAGAAACGGATAGTGTTGGGTAGGCTCGGGTATTGGGTACTGCAAGGGAGAACTGTATCGGGATAAACACATTCAAAGCAGGCGGCACGCTTGGCGGCGAAGCAGTTGGGAACGATAACGATGTCCACGTCGCCGCAATAACCTTCGATACAGTCCTCGGGATTGACCCGGTCAAAAAGGCCGAGCAGGGTCATCTCCACCTGCCGCGGTCTGTATTCCTCCTCATCCAATTCCTCCTCTCCCTCCTCTATCCCCTTGCCCAAACCGAGCCCCCTCCAGACCGCCCACCCCTGGAAGGTCTGGCAGACCAGATCGAACGAATCCCGCGGGTCGTACAAACCGCTGGAGAAAGTGATGTCCAGACCCAGGTCCAAGCTCCGCAATTCAGTGGAAGTGATGGTGGTGTAGGAATCACTGAGGGAAATGGGTGTGCCGGCGAGGTAGATGCCTCCCCCCCAGGACCCCATGGTCAAATCTCCGCTGCCGCTGGGGTCGGCAAAGAGTAAAAATCCCTTGTCGATCACCGGCTGCGGAGCGAAATGCTCCCAGGTGAGCCCTGAATCGGTGCTGTGCAACAGGGAGTATTCGTCTTCCAGGACGAAAATGGTGCCCGGTCTGCCGGTCAGACGGGTCATGGTCAACTTCAGGATTTTCGCCCGACTTTCCGGTTGTAGGGAGTCAGCCACCAGCACCCAGGTGGCGCCCCCGTCGGTAGTGCGGTACAGGCCCTTCTGCAGTACTCCCAGAATCATGGTCTGGTCGGAGACATCATCGTAGACAATGTCCAGACCCGTATGGACCCACATTCCATTTTCATCAGGATCGGACACGACGAGATCCCCGTAAAGATCCTGCCAAGTGACACCACCGTCCATGCTTTCGTAGGCACCGTGGAACGAGAGCGCGGCAGAAATCCGGTCCGGGTCGGTCGGATGGAAGCTCAGGGCGTTGATGATGGGCAAAATATACGGGGGTTTTAGAGAATCTGGATCACCTGGAGCCCAAACATCAAGGTTCGGGGGAACTTCGATTTCGGATCTTGCGAAGCTCACACCGTTGTCCCGCGAGATGAAGAGTCCGAAGTTGTTTATAAAAACGTAGACCCTGTTCGGATCCTGATCCGCACCCTTCGTCCATTCCACCACGTCGGCGCTGAAATTCGTCGGCATATCAGGATAGTCGGGATCGAATTCCACCGTCCAC
>CBDUYZ010000005.1:0-27489 GCA_965371575.1 uncultured bacterium | reverse complement strand
GCAAATCCTCCACGGGATTGCCCGCGGGATCGGTCACATGGATGATGACCGCGAATTCCGCGGGTTTGACCGGACCGTCATCAGTGCAGGCGATTGCCAGCAGACACACCGCCACCAGGGCCAGGGACAGTTGAAGCTTCCTCATCCGAAATCCTCCTGATATTGCGTGTTTCGGGTGTTATTATACAGTAAGCAGGAAGATGAAATCCACCCATACGGAGTTGTCATGTGCCTGGCCATCCCCGGCAGGGTGCTCGAAAAATCGGTGGAGAACGGGCTCGTCATGGGTCTGATCGACTACGCCGGCACGCGGAACAAGGCCTGCCTGACCTACACGCCGGAGGCCGCGGTGGGCGATTACGTCATCGTGCACGCGGGATTCGCCCTGCAGGTGCTCAACGAGGCTGAGGCCGCCGCCTCGCTGCGTGAACTGAGCAGGCTGTCGGACATCATGGAAAAAGATGCCGGAGAAAAGGACGTCAAGTGAAGTACCTGGACGAATTCCGCGATCCCGAACTTGCGAAGAGCCTGCTGGGGGAAATCCGGCGCACGGTCATGCGCCGGTGGGTAATCATGGAGATCTGCGGCGGCCAGACCCACTCGATCATGCGTTACGGCATCGACCAGCTGCTGCCTCCGGAGATCACCCTGGTTCACGGTCCGGGCTGCCCGGTGTGCGTCACGCCGCTGGAAACTATCGACCGGGCACTGGCCGTTGCCGCCCGCCAAGACGTGATCTTCACTTCCTTCGGCGACATGCTGCGCGTGCCCGGCAGCCGGGACGACCTGTTCCGGGTCAAGTCGCGGGGCGCCGATGTGCGCGTGGTCTACTCGCCGCTGGAGGCGGTGAAACTGGCGCGGGAAAATCCCGACCGCGAAGTCGTGTTCCTGGCCGTGGGCTTCGAGACCACCGCGCCGGGCAACGCCATGGCCGTGAAGCAGGCCGCCGCCGAGGGTCTGTCCAACTTCAGCGAGATCGTCAGTCACGTGCTGGTGCCGCCGGCCATGGAGGCCATCCTCTCGTCGCCCGCCAACCGGGTGCAGGGTTTCCTCGCCGCGGGCCACGTGTGCGCCATCATGGGCTGGGAGGAATACGAGCCCATCGCCGCGAAATACCAGGTGCCGATCGTGCCCACCGGGTTCGAACCCGTGGACATCCTCGAGGGCATCCTCAAAACCGTGCAGCTCCTGGAAAACGGAACACCTGGCGTGGAAAACAAGTACCTGCGCGTGGTGCGGGCGCAGGGCAATCCCGCCGCACGGGCGGTTGTCAACGAGGTGTACGAGGTCTGTGACCGCAAGTGGCGGGGCATCGGCAACATCCCGCGCAGCGGTCTGAGGATCCGCGCTGAGCTGGCCGCCTTCGACGCCGAGAAGAAGTTCGCGGTCGAGGACATCCTCACCGAAGAGCCGGCAGTCTGCATCAGTGGAGAAATTCTGCAGGGCCTGAAAAAGCCCCACGATTGCCCGGCCTTCGGCACCGAATGCACGCCGACCACGCCGCTGGGCGCCACCATGGTCTCCAGCGAAGGGGCCTGCGCCGCCTACCACCAGTATTCCCGGAAAGGCCTGGCGTGAGCGGTCATCCAGAACACCCCGACTTCGCCAAGATGAGCTGCCCTGTGCCGCTGATGGATCACGATACGATCCAGCTTGCCCACGGGGCGGGCGGCCTGCTGTCGGCCGAGCTGATCGACAAGTTTATCATGCCGCGGTTCGCCAGCCCCGAACTGGAAATGCTGGAAGACCAGGCCGTGCTCGACCTGCCGCCCGGGCGGGTGGCCTTTTCGACGGATACCTTCGTGGTCAGCCCCATCTTTTTTCCCGGCGGGGACATCGGTGACCTGGCGATCAACGGCACCGTGAACGACGTGGCCATGAGCGGGGCCGATCCCGTGGCCCTCAGCGTGGGTTTCGTGCTGGAAGAGGGCTTGCCGCTGGCCGACTTCCACCGCGTACTGTGTTCCATGGAGGCGGCCGCGGCGCGGGCCGGGGTGCGCATCGTCACCGGCGACACCAAGGTCGTGGGCAAGGGCAGTTGCGACGGGATCTTCATCAACACTTCGGGGGTGGGGGTCATACCGGAGGGCGTGCAGCTGTCGGCTGCCTCACTCGCGGCCGGCGACGTAGTCATCCTGTCCGGCACCCTGGCCGATCACGGCATGGCGGTCATGACCGTGCGTGAGGGTTTGAGCTTCCAGTCCACGGTGGCCAGCGACACCGCCGCCCTGAACGGTCTGGTAAACACGATCCTCGCCGCCGGACCGGGCACAAAGACCCTGCGCGACCCCACCCGCGGCGGCGCGGCCACCACCCTGAACGAGTTCGCCAAGGCCAGCAAGGTCGGCATCAAGCTGGACGACGGCACCATCGCCGTGCGGCCCGACGTGGCGGGGGCCTGCGAGATCCTGGGCATCGACCCGCTGTACGTGGCCAACGAGGGCAAGCTGATCGCGGTGGTTCCCGCGGCGGAGGCCAAGGCCGTTTTAGAGGCCATGCATGGACATGAACACGGCCGGGAGGCGGTGATCATAGGCCGGGTGGTGGCGGATCATCCCGGGCTGGTGACCATAATGACGGGCCTGGGGGCCGAACGCATCGTGGATATGCCGGTGGGGGAGCAGTTGCCGCGGATTTGTTGAATCAGTCCCAGTACCACGTCGCGGTCAGGGTGACGGGGAAATAATACGCCGACTTGTAGATTTCCTTGTCGATGGAAAGATAGTCGAAGCCCAGACCCAGTCCGGCCGCGAAGGCGCGGCTCAACCGGAATTCGTAACCCAGCTGGAAATTGAGACCGAGGCCGGATTCGTCGACGCGGGTGCCGTGTTCCTGTTCGAGGGGAACGTGGTCCGGGGGTTCTTCATCGATCTCGACATATGTGAGCCCGGCCCAGCCGTAGCCCGCGCCGCCCCGCACGTAGAAGCCTTCCAGAGCCGATCCGGACCGGCCGGGATACCAGGTGGCCGCCAGGGTGACGCTCTGCAGGCTGCTGCGCAGTTTCACCGGGACGATCCCCTTCTCCAACATCCAGCCGTGGTACTCCAGCCCCAGGGCCAGTTTCCGGCTGAGCATACGGCCGAAGCGGATCTGGGGAACGGCTCCGCCTTTGTAGGCTCCCTGGTCCAGATTGGCCCAATCGATGTTACCCTCGCTGTAGCCATAGGAAACGCCCACCAGCCAGCCATCACGAACGTGGGGCTTCAGGGCCGATGCGGGGCCCGCCTGCATACAAATCATCAGGCTTGCAAAGGCAAGCGATAACAGACGTTTGGAGCTTTTGGGGAACTTCAGCATGGAGCCATCCTAACCGAACCTTTCTGTAGACGCAAATAACATTTTGACCTAGGATAACCTCCAACGTACGGACCTTCTGAAACCGGAAAGCATTGAGCATCAATAGGTTAACACGAATTGTAATTATTTCCCTGGCCCTGTTGATGGGGTTGGCGGTTCCGTGTGCCGCCCAGCCGGATCACAACACGCCACACCACTTCGCCTCGTTGCAGTTGCTGCATCCGATCGCCACCAGTGGTGATCCGGAAACCACCACCAATTTCCGTCTGTCGATTTTTTACGGCCGTTCCGGGGCCGTTCACGGAATCGACCTGAACGCGGTGGCCGGAGTAACCTCCGGAGACGTTACCGCCCTGCAATTGACCGGACTGTACGCCGGTACCGGAGGGATTTTCCAGGGTATGTCCCTGACTGGCGGGATTTCCCATCTGAAAAGCGGCGGCGCGGGCTTCCAGATCTCGGGGCTGGCCAACTACGACGAAGATGCCTTCGTCGGGCTGCAGACGGCCGGCGTACTGAACTACACCAGCCGCGGGTTCGTCGGAGCCCAGATCAGCGCCCTGATGAACCTCAACGACGGTGGCGGCACCTTCCTGCAGGCCAGTTCGGTGGCCAACGTCAACGCCGGCGCTTTTGCCGGCGTCCAGGTGGCGGCTTTTCTCAATGCGGCCAACGCCCAGATGGGCGGTGGACAGCTCGCCCTCGTGAATTTCGCCGAAAGCCTGAACGGTATCCAGCTGGGGTTCCTCAACCTGGCCCATGAATTCCACGGATTGCAGATCGGTGTCCTGAACCACAGCCACGAGTTCGGCGGAACGCCAATCGGGTTGATCAACATGGACAGCCACAGCCGCAAGGAATGGATGTTCTACGGGTCCAATCTGTCGCTGGCGAACATCGGGTTCCGCACGGTCCTGAACAAATGGTCCTCCGTCCTTTCAACGGGTTATGGTGATGTTCAGGGTGACGTGGAAGCCTCATTGTTCCTGGGTTGGAATTTCGGGCGGAACATTCCATTGAGCAAACGGTGGGACCTGACCATCGACCTGGGTTATCAGCACATCATGCCCAAGGTGAGCAACAACCCCGCTGAAAACGATCGTCTGCACTATTCGCTGCAGGCCCGCGCCCTCGGGGAATTCCATTTGAACGATAGTCTGGGAATTGTCGGGTCCGTGGGTTCAAGCACCGTCTTTTCCGATTACACGTCCGGCGCCGAGAACGAAACGGATCTCCTCTTTTCCGCGGGAATCGTGTTGTACTGATGAAACTGAAGATGTTCGGCAGCCTCGTGATTCTTCTACTCCTGTTGGGAGCCGTGTCGGCTTCCGCCCAGACCGACCCCGTGCACGAGCCCGACCAGCCCCGGGCCCCGCTGCCCCCCGAAAAGTGGGACGATAACGAACCGACCTCCATCGCATGGGATCAGGCCCACCTTTCGGCGCTCAGCGACACCTTCATAGTGAAAAAGAACTTCCTGAGGACCAGCGTGGAAGTCGTGGGAGTGAATACCCTGATCTGGTTCTACGACCGTTATATTCGGGAGGGGGGAACCAACCCCGGGTTCCGCATCGGATTCAACTCCTGGGAGGAAAACCTCGCCAACGGTTTCGAGTGGGACGACAACAGCTTCTCAACCAACCAGTTCGCCCATCCCTACCACGGCAGCCTGTACTTCAACGCCGCCCGCAGCAACGGTTACACGTTCTGGGAATCGGTTCCCTTCACCTTTGCCGGCAGCTATCTGTGGGAGTTCTTTTTCGAGGTTCACCACCCGTCGATGAACGACTGGATCGCCACCAGCGTGGGCGGCATAACCATGGGTGAAATGCTCCACCGGATGTCCATGACCGTGCGCGACAACACCGCCACCGGCAGCTCTCGCAACTGGCGCGAGATCGGCGCCTTTGTCATCAACCCCATGGGGGGTCTGAACCGTCTCTTCGACGGCGACTGGGGCCGGGTCCACGCCAACAGTCCGGACCGTTACCCCGACAACTTCCGTTCCCAGATGGACGTCGGACTCCGCACCGTCGCAGACGATAAGCTGTGGTCCACGGACACGACCCGGGTCTACATGAAGTTCGACTTCGAATACGGCGACATGTTCTTCGGTGACATGGACAAGCCTTTCGACTCCTTCGACTTCGACCTGCAACTGAATTTCTCCGATGTCACCCTGTTCGGACGCGTGGACGTCAACGGAGTGCTGGCCGGGACCTTCCTAAAGGAGACGGACCCGGCCTCGCATATCCTGGCCGGCTTCATCCACTACGACTACATCAACAACTCCAAGGTGGAGTTCGGCTCCCAGAGCATCGGGGCGGGATTCATGTCCCGGTTCGAGATGCCGTCCGGGCTGGAACTGAGGACCGAGCTTCACAGCAGCGTGATCATTCTTGGAGCCAACAAGTCGGATTACCGCAGCACCTCGGGCCGGACCTACGACTACGGTCCGGGCGCCAGTCTGGATTTCGTGGCCAAGTTAGGACGGAACGGCTGGTACTATCTGCAAGTCAGTCATACCCAGAACTGGATCCACGCCGTCAACGGCAACATCGCCGACCACTACCTGGGTGAATCCGTCGTCAGGCTGGACCTTCCCGTCCGCTTCAACCTGGGTCTGGGCCTGGAATACCGCCTGATCAACTCCGAGCGGACCTATCGCGACTACCCGGATGTGTCCGAGCGGATTCCCGAGCTGCGCGTGACCACCACCTGGCTGCTGAACTGATCCCGTGACCGGTACGAAGTTTCCTACTCCGGCCAGACGAACTTCCGCCTGAGGCATTCCACCGTGCGGTCCCGATCGATGGCATCTACCACCACCGAGATGCTGTTGACCGAGGAGCACACGGTGCGCGCGTTGATGGCCGCGGCGCACATGGCCGAGAACACCCCGCTGGCCAGGTTGTGCTTTTCCAGGAAATGCGGCCCGTATAGGGTAAGGATCGCCATGGGGGCGCGGGACTCGATCTTGGTCGACCCGAACTCTTCCTGGATTTCGTCCAGCAGATGGCGATGCTCGGTGAGTTTCGCGCTACTCAGGCAAAAGGACATATTCTTGTCGCCGTCCGGCCCGTTACTGATGCCCAGGTAGGACAGGGAAATCTCCGCCTGGCCGAACTTGCCCAGGATGCTGCAGACCTGTCTCGGGTGCCAGTCGAAGCCCAGGATCTCCACCAGGCAGAGATCGCCGCGTTCCATCAATCCACCACACACGATCTTGTCCGTCATCTCTTCCACCCCGGTTACCGCAGTGGGTCGTATAGTTTACTGATCCGCCGGGGCAGGGTCACGGTGAACGTCGATCCTGACCCGAGAGCGCTCTGCACCTCGATGTAACCACCGAGCTCCTCGACGAATTTCTTCACGATGGACAGCCCCAGCCCGGTGCCGAGAGTGGATTTACGCTGGGCCGAGGGGGTGCGGTAGAACTCGTCGAAAATCTGGCCCAGTTCATCCTCGGCGATCCCGATGCCGTCGTCCTCCACCACGATCCGGATCTTGCGCTCCATGTCGAGGACCCTGACCGAGACGCGTCCGTTTTCCCGGCTGTAGCGGACCGCGTTGCTCACCAGGTTGGCAACGGCCGTTTCGACCATGTCGCTTATGGATTTGATGAGGACCGCGTATTCCGGCAGCATGAGCCGGATATCGAGATTGTCGCGGGATGCGATCACCCGCTGGCCGTCCACCACCCGTTCGACCAGCGAGTTGATATCCACTTCGGTGGGTTTCTCATCCCTGACAAAGCTTCCCCGGGTCAGGGCCGCCAGGTCCTTTATGATGCACGTGGCCTGTTCGAGGCGGGCCAGCGCACGGTGAAGCATGTCTCCCACCTTGTGTCCCAGGTCGGGCCCGCCCAGTTCCAGGGCGGTCTCGACCGCGCTCTGGGCCGTGCTCACCGGGCTCTTGATCTCGTGGGTCACGAACCGGAAGAAATCCGATTTAGCCTTGTCCTGGGCCACCAGTTTGCTCTGGTGGGAGACCAGCTCGTTCTTGATGGCCCGGTTGTGCTTCATGATCAGGGCCCCGACGTAGGCGCAGAACAGGATCACCAGCCAGAACGAGCCCAGGGTCATCAGGATGAACGGCAGTTCGTGGCTCCCCTCTCCGGCGATGGGCAGATGGTGGTGGGGCAGGATACCGAAGTATTCGCCGAAGACCTCGGCCGTGAACAGAAAAATGGCAACCCAGGCGATCTGGAAGATCTCCCGCCCCTTGAACAGCAGACTCGCGATGATCACGTGGATGATGTAGATGAAAAGGAGGGGGTTTTCGACGCCGCCGGAGAAATTCAGCAGCACCGTGAGCGCGGTCAGGTCGCAGACCATCTGTACCTTGACCAGACGAAGTTCGACGGCGATGTCCACCGCCTCGAACCTCCTGTTGCGCAGTACGTAGGCCGTGTTCAGCAACAGTACCGCTACTCCGGTCAACAGCAGTCCGCGCACCTCGATGGGTACCTTCAGCACCACACCGACGATCAGCACCACCGCCAGCATACCCGCGGCCGCTCCCCAACGCAGCTTGTTGAACCAGTCAAGCCGCGCGCGCAGGGAGGCCGCCGAGACGAACTGGGATGACCCGGGCGCTATGGGTTCATTCGGGTTTCGCAGGTCATACCTCACACATTCGTCGGCAGATACTTGCGAACCATGTCTACCAGGTTGCGCGGGCTGACAGGCTTCTCCAGGAACTCGTTCACCGGCAGGAAATCCTTGTCCTTCGCCGGATCGAAGTGGAAGCCGGTCTGGTCCGTCACCGCGGTGAGCATCAGGATGGGCACGTCGGCGGTGGCCTCGTCGCTCCGCAACTGATACGCCACCTGGAATCCCTCGTCAACCCTGTCCAGCATGACGTCCAGCAGGATTAGATCGGGAGCCTGCTCCTTGGCCATGGCCAGGCCGCGCTCGCCGGTCTGGGCGTCGATCACCCTGTAGCCCTGGTTCTCCAGCGTCACCCTGATGATTTCGACCAGGTCGATGTCATCGTCTATGACCAGGATGGTGTTTTCAGCCATCTGACCGGACCTCCGCTTGAATGATGGAAATGATCCGGGGCACCGCCTCTTTCACCACGTCGGAAAGCCCCTGGTTGATTTCGACACGTTCGGGCTCCACACCCACGATCAGGACATCATCCGGCATCTTGTCCAGCTGAGCGGCCAGGTCGAAGGCCTCGGCCAGACCGAACCCGTGCATGGACAGATGGTCGGAATTGATCTTCAGCCGGACCTCGTGCGGCCGGAAGCCCACCGCCGCACCGGGCTCGAGGCCCATCCGGGCCGCATCCACGACCACATTCTTTTCACCGCAGGCCAGGTGGTCCAGCAGCGCCAGAGCGTCGGTATGGACGTCGATCAGTTCGGCCCCCGGAAAGACGTCGTGCCGACGGATATTTTCCAGCACTGCGACCCCGACGCCGTCGTCGCCGTAGAATGAATTCCCCACTGCGATGATCTTCACTTCTCACCTACTCGATGAAATCCACGTCCAGCATGTGCACCGAACAGCTGATGCAGGGGTCGTACGCCCGCACCAGCATCTCCAGGTGGAGGGTGATCTCCTCCTTGGACTTGTCGATGATCTCGGGCACAAGTTTCTTCATGTCGTCGTCGATGTTGGCCAGGTTCTGACCCGTCGGGATGACGCAGTTGGCCGCCGCCACCCGACCCTGCCGGTCGTAGGCGTACTCGTGGTACAGGATGCCGCGCGGCACCTCCGTCGCCCCGATGCCGGTCCCGTAGCGGGTCGGATCCTGGTTGGGCTGTTCGTCCTTCAGACCGTCCCTCAGCAGCTTGTCGATGATCGCGACCGAATCGATGGCGCAATGGGCGGCCTCGACCACCTGGGCGATCGTGTTCATGTACGGGTTGCAGCAGCCTGGCTTCAGCCCGAGGGCCTCGGCCGCCGTCAGGGAAAGCTCGCACAGCCGGTCGTGGTTGTTGTTCCAGCGGGCCAGGGCTCCGACCATGAAGCTGGGCCGGTTGACCTTCGCGTGCTTGCTGGTGCTGTGGGACACCACGAACTCGTTGGTCATCTTCAGGTACTCGATGTCGGGCACTCGACCCGTGTCGGTGCTGCAGATGTCGCCGTCGTACATGGCGTAGCCGTCGTCGCTGCGCAGTGAAATGTATTCCGTCTCCCGTTCGAACCGCGGCACGGCACCGGCCAGCGACTTCAGCGTCTCCACCGTGGCCAACAGGTCGGGATACATATCCTCTTCGAGGCGGCGCTTGAGTTCCTTCAGCTCGCCGGCCGTCGGGATACGCGTAAAACCACCCGGCACCGGGGTAATGGGATGCACCGCACGGCCGCTGACGACGTCGCCGATGTCGTTGGCCAGACGCTTCATCCTGAGCGCTCTGGTCACGATCTCCGGATGCGTGCCCACCAGCTGGAACACCGAACCCACCTTCAGGAAATCCGGCGCGGCCAGGAAGTAGGCGTGCAGGATGTTGGACTGCAGTGTGGCCCCGTGGATCAGCAGCTTGCGCAACTGGACCGTCTGCTCGCTGACCTCCAGACCCAGGGCCTGTTCTGTGGCCTTGAGCGAGGTGATCTGATGGCCCAGGGAACAGATGCCGCAGATCCGCGAGGTGATGATCGCCGCCTCGTGGAAGCTGCGCCCCTTGAGCATGGCTTCGAAGTATCGCGGCGCTTCCACGATCTCCAGGCGTGCCTTCTCCAGCACTCCCTCCTTCATGTTCACCACGATGTTGCCGTGCCCCTCTACGCGGGTGAGATGCTTGACCTTGATATCCAGGTTGGCGCCGGTGGCCGTGGCCATTTCCGGACGTAGTTGCGGACTCATGGTCGCACCCCCTCCAGTTGATCGGCGTTGTAGAGTTCCAGCCTCTTCCAGGCCTCGTCCACACTGAGGCCGTGTTCAACCAGGATGTCTTCCATGCCCTTGAGGTTGGGCTGGGTGACCAGGCCCCGGCACCCGGTGCAGTACTGTCCGACGCCGGGACAATGGGCGTCGCAACCGGCCCGAATTACCGGGCCGAGGCAGATCATGCCCTTCTCGTAGACACACTCGATTTCCTTCAGCTTGCACTCTACGCAGACCGAATGGTCCGGCTCAATGGGCTCTTTGCCCATGACCAGGGCGATGAAGACCTTCAGGAATTCGATCTGGGTCATGGGACAGCCACGCACGTTGTAGTCCACCTTGACCACCGACGCGAGAGGCAGCGCCGGCAACGTCGGAAACAGGTACTTGTGGTCGCCGTAGACCTCCTGCCGCACCTCATCGATGGGCCGGGTGTTTTTCATGCTGTTGACGCCGCCCTGCACCGCGCAGGCGCCGAGGGCGACCAGGATCTTGGTCTTGCGGCGGATCTCGTTGATCCGGGTGATGCAGTCGGGCGTCGAAAGCGAGCCCTCGACGAAGGCGATGTCGTATTCGTCGGCGCGGCCATCCATCGCCTCGCGCCACTCCACGATGTCGACGTGAGCCAGGATGTCCAACAGCTGATCCTCGAAATTCAGCTGGTTCAGCTCGCAGCCTTCGCAACCGGTGAAATCGAAAATCGCAACGCGGGGTTTGTCGGCCATCACAGCGCCTCCCGCAGCGACCCGAGGTCGGGATAGTGGTACACCGGACCGTCCTGGCAGACGTAGGAATGGTTGATCTGGCAGTGACCGCACTTGCCCACGCCGCACTTCATGCGCCGTTCGAGCGACATGTATATGTTCTCCTCCGACAATCCCTTCGACTTCAGCGACAACAGGACGAAACGGTACATGACCGGCGGCCCGCAGATGCAGCACACCGTGTTGGTCAAGTCCAGGTCCAGGCCCGGAATAAGCGTGGTGATCACGCCGGTGTGGCCCCGCCAGGAATCCGAGCCCTGGTCCACGGTGACGTGATAGTCGATGGAGGGATCCTTTGCCCACTGGGCCAGTTCGTCGGTGAACAGCAGCTCCTGGTCGCTCCTGCTGCCGTAACAGATGATCAGCTTCCCGAACCGGTCCCGGTTGTCGATGACGTAGTTGATCATCGAACGCATGGGCACCAGCCCGATGCCGCCGGCGACGATCAGCACGTCCTTGCCCTCGAACTTCTCGATGTCGAAGCCGTTGCCGAAGGGTCCGCGAATGCCGATCTTCGTGCCCGGTTGCTGCCGCAGCAGGACGTCCGTCAGCATGCCCGCGCGCCGCACGCCCAGCTCGAACGATCCTTTCAGGGTGGGCGACGAGGATATGGAAAACGGCGCCTCGCCCACACCGAAGATCGAAAGCTCCACGAACTGCCCCGGCATGTGGCCGAGTTCCTTGCCGCCGGGAAGTTCGACCCGGTAGAAGGTCTCCATTTCCGTCAACTTCTTGACTTCCTTTATTTCCGCCATAACCGGCTGGTAGAGGTCTTCCAGTTCGGCGGGCATCTTCAACTCGCTGAGATTCATGTTCGACCTCCCTTGGCAGGCTGTTAAACCGGCGCCACAACGGCGCGTTCGTAGTCTCCGATGAGACGGTTGACGATGCCGACGATACTGATGCCGGCCGTGCAACTGGTTGTGCAGCGCCCGCATCCCACGCACCAGGGACATCCCGTCTGGTCGCTGATGTATTTGAATTTCCTGAACACGCGGTGCCGCTGCCGGGCAGCCACAGATTCCCGGAAAACCTCGCCACCGGCTACAGCGCTGAAATTGCGCAGCATGCAGCCGTCCCAGTGGCGCTCACGGCTGCCCCTGGTGACGGTGATGTCGACGATTTCCTCGACGTTGAAGCAGTAGCAGGTGGGGCAGACCAGGTTGCACGTTCCGCAACCGACGCATTTCTCCGCGGTTTCTTCCCAGACCGGATTGTCGTAGCTGCGCTCCATGATCTCACCCAGCTTGGTCTGGGGTACGTAGATGTGCTGTTGGAAATGGCCGGTGACCGGCTTGCCCGCTTCATGGACCGGCAGTTCGAAGCCTTCCATGAGCGCCTGGCCCGTGGGCGTAATGACCTCCAGGACATACCCGTCGGGAAGTCTGGTCAGGAAGATGTCGCAACCGGTGCTGTCCTCGGGGCGGATACCGACCGAACCGCAGAAGTGGTACTTGTCCGGTTCGAAGGAGACACCGATGAAGATGGCGCCCTGCCTGCGCGTCAGGTAGTTCCGCTCCGGGCTGCCGGCCGTGAAACTGTAGTCCAGACGTCCGACCGCCGCACGGTCGTAGGAATGTACGCCCAGAAAGATCGCCTCTGACGTGGGGATTTCCGCGGTGGTGTAGTTGTTCTCGGTAAGATCGAAGCTGAGCAGCTCCTCGCGAGGAGGCAGGAAGAACTTCTTCACCGAATGCATGGTGCGCGGGTAATCGAGAACCACGTCTGCCGGGTTTTCCGTCTTTTCGAAGGAGAATGACTTCCGTCCCTTGCTGTGCGGCGCATAAACCGGTTTCCGGCTCATGAGATGAGCGACGAATTCGGTGATCCGGTCACCTTCGAGGTAGAATTGGGCCATGAAAAGAACCCTCCAGGCTGAGCCGTCGGGTGATCCCCGCAAGAGCGTCAACCGGCCATCCCGAGACTAGAACCGGTTGATTTCAGGCAACGTTATTAATTAAACAGGTAATGTCAAGAAATAGGGCGGGGTGCTGCAGATTCGCGGCCGGCCAGCGCGACCGAGCCCAGTTCTTCAACAGCCTGCCAGGATGAGAGGAATGGGGCCATTCCGAGGAACCCGATTGACTCCACCAGCCGCTTGTCGGATCCTGTCCACTGCCTGACCTCCTGGATTCGCGCTTCCGGCGCTTCCTTCGAAAGGGAACCCCATGAAATCCATCCTGTTTGTTGTGGCCGTTTTTCCGCTTATCCTGGCCCTTTCCGGCTGTGGAGAGGAGATCCGGGACGCACAACCACTGGTTCAGCGCCAGGTCCAGGCCGCTGAAACGGTGCTCGGTCTGGAGATGACCACGACCGAGCGGGATTTGATGATGGAGGATCTGTCTGATCAACGGGACTCCTACGCCGCGATGCGTCGGAACATCCCCGACAACAGCGTCCGGCCCGCCCTGCGGTTCGATCCCCAGCTGTCCTGGACGGACAAGCTGTACACGAAGCGAAATGAGACGATCCCGACCAGCGAACTGGCGGTCTGGGGTGATCCTGGACCCGTCAAAAGACCCACCAGTCTTGAGAGCCTTGCCTTCGCCGACATGGCCGAACTGGGCAAGTTGATCCGGCAACGGCAGGTCAGCTGCCTGGAGTTGACCGAATTGGCCCTGGGCCGCCTGGAAAAATTCGGACCCGGCCTGGAATGCGTCATCACACTGACCGCCGAAAGAGCCCGCGGCCGGGCGCGCGAGTTGGACCGCATGCTCGACCGCGGGGAATATCTGGGCCCCCTGCACGGCATTCCCTACGGGGCGAAGGACCTGCTCGCAGTGAAGGGCGTACCGACCACCTGGGGCGCCGCGCCCTACGAGGGTCAGATGATCCATGAAACGGCCACCGTCGTGCGCAAGCTGGATCAGGCGGGTGCCGTACTTGTGGCAAAACTCACCCTGGGCGCCCTGGCCTGGGGCGACGTGTGGTTCGGCGGACAAACCCGCAATCCCTGGAATCCGCAGGAGGGATCGAGCGGATCATCGGCGGGCCCCGCTGCGGCGGTCGCGGCGGGGCTGGTGCCTTTCGCCATCGGGACCGAGACATGGGGATCCATCGTCTCACCCTGCACGCGCTGCGGCGTGACCGGGTTACGACCCACCTTCGGTAGGGTCAGCCGGGCCGGCGCCATGGCTCTGAGCTGGAGCATGGACAAGATCGGGCCCATCGCCCGGTCGGTCGAAGACTGCGCCATGGTCTTCGACGCCATCCGGGGTCCCGACGGACGTGACCCCACCACCGTCGATGCACCCTTTCCCTACCGCCACGACCGGACCCTGGACGGGTTGCGCATCGGCTACCTGAAAAGCGCCTTCGACGAGGATTATCCCGGACGGGAACTGGATCACGAAGCCCTGAGGGAGCTGCGCTATCAGGGCGTGGATCTGGCGCCCATCGAATTTCCGCTGGAGGAAATGGGCATCGACCCGGCGAACCTGGCCATCATCCTGACGGCCGAGGCTGGCGCGGCGTTCCAGGACCTGACCCTGTCCGGACGCGACGACGAGCTGGTCCGGCAGGTCCGCTTCGCCTGGCCCAACGTCTTCCGGATCGCGCAGTTCATTCCCGCGGTGGAATACATCCAGGCCAATCGGCAACGCACGCTTCTGATGGAAATGATGGTCGAGGTGTTCCGCGAAGTCGACGTCTACATCACCCCGTCGCTGGCCGGGGACAGCCTGTTGATCACCAACCTGACGGGGCACCCCCAAGTGGTGGTCCCGGCCGGATTCATCGACGAGGACTCGCCGCACTCCATCAGTTTCGTCGGCCGCCTGCATGACGAAGCGACGCTGCTGGCCGTGGCCCGCACCTACGAGGAACACACGTCATGGCACAAGAAAAACCCGCCGGGGTTTTAGCCCGGCGGGTCGGTGACAGGAAAGCGGAGGTCAGATTTTCTGGCAAATCCGTTCCAGATCCCGTCTCATTTCCTCGACCAGGGACAGGGCGAACTCCTGCTGCCGTTCCTCGGCCGCCTGGGCCAGGTCCAGTGACAGGCTCACCATGCCTTCGCTGAAAACGTTCTGCGCGCCGCACTCGATGGCCCCGCCCTCCTGGACCACGAACTCGAAATCGTAATTGTGCAGGGCGCCGGTAATGGTCTTCAGCCGTATCCGCGTGTCGGACACGAAGACGTCGAGAATCTCCCCGGCCATCTCGATGTCCCCGGCCAGACTGAGGATCAGTTTTTCCATGCTGAAGGGTTCGAGTATTTCTTCCGGTCTATCCAGCATGACCGACGCCAGTGTCCGGTTCATCGTCTCCTGGATGAGCTGGCTGCTGATCGGCTTGGGAATGTAGTCATCCATGCCCGCGTCCAGACAGGCCTGGCGGTCCTTCTGGGTGGCGTGGGCGGTCATGGCGATGATGGGTACGGACTTGTTCCGCCTGCCGGCCTTGCCCTCGCGGATCAGGTTCGTAGCCTCCAAGCCGCCCATGATCGGCATCTGGACATCCATGAAGACCAGATCGAAATCCGTGTCCGACAGGATCTTCAGGGCTTCCTTGCCGTCGGCTACGGCCTGGGCGGCATAACCCAACTTCTTCAGCATGCCTATCGCCACGGCCTGGTTCACCATGTTGTCCTCGACCAGGAGGATTCTCAGGTCCCTGGCCTGCTTCCTCGTCAGGCCTCCTACACCGGACTGCACCGCGTCCCTGGCTTCGGCGATCTGAGCCTCGTCCGCCTTTTCAAAGAGCACCGTGAACCAGAAAGTCGAACCTTCCTTTTCCACGCTTTCTACGCCCATGTGGCCGCCCATTTTTTCCACGAGCTGACGGGCGATGTTCAGGCCAAGGCCCGTGCCGCCGTATTTGCGGGCCGTGGAAGTGTCCGCCTGGGTGAAGGCCTGAAACAGTTTTTCCTGGATATGCGACGGAATCCCGATGCCGGTATCGGTGACCTCGAACCGCACCAGTCCCGGCTCGGAGGAATTTTCGCCGTCGGTGTCCCGGAAAACCTTCAGGCTCACTTCGCCCTTCTCGGTGAATTTCAGGGCGTTACCCACCAGGTTTACCAGGATCTGGTGCAACCGGGCCTGGTCGCCGACCACGAAATCGGGCAGTGCATCGTCCATATCGAGGGCGAACTCCAGTCCTTTCTGACGAAGCTGGAAGATGAAGGTATCAGCCATGCCCTGCACCGTATCGGCCAGGTGGAAGGCCTCGTATTCGAGATCCAGCTTGCCGGCCTCGATCTTCGAGAAATCCAAGATGTCGTTGATGACGCCTAGCAGGCTGCGTGCGCTGGTGGTCACTATTTCCGCGGTTTCCCGCTGTTCTTTGCCCAGTTCCATGTCCAGCAGAAGGTCTGACATGCCGATAACCGCGTTCAGCGGCGTGCGCAGTTCGTGGGTCAGATTGGCGATGAACGAGGTCTTGGCCGCGTTGGCCGCGTCGGCTTCCAGGGCCAGGCGCCGGGCCTTGATCGTGGCTTTTTCCAGCTCCTCGTTGGAACGTTCGATCTCCTCGGTGCGCTTGATCACCCTGTTCTCCAGGGTCTTGTTCAGTTCGTGCAGTTCATTATCGGCGGCCAGGCGCTCGCCCACATCGCAGACAAAAGCCACCAGCAACGGCCGTTCGCCGGACGTCAATTCGTGGCCGGTGATGCTGACCGGCATCAGTTCGCCGTTCGAACAACGCATCTCTGCTTGCAGACCGTGCGCGCCGCCGATCTCGGCCGAGCTTTGAAATTCCTCTTTCATCCTGTCCCTGGTTTCCTCGGGATAGAGATCAGGCTGATGCATGGTCGTGAGTTCTTCGTGGGAGTAGCCCAGCATTTCACAGGCCCGGGGATTGGCCCCGACGATGGCCGCGGTTTCCTTGTCGAGCAGAAAGATCGCTTCCTTGGATCCCGTAAAGATCTCCTCGTAGAGGGCCTTATCCCCCAGCGTCTCCTCGTGGGCCGCGACAATGGCCTCGTAGCCCGCAGCCAGCTCGGCCTGGGCACCACGCAGAGCGTCGATGAGCTGCTGAGGGGACTGGGTATTATTGTTGTCTTTTTCCGCCATTTTTCCGCCGTTTCCTGATTTCAGGATCCCGGTCCCGGCCACGCTTCGCGCATAGGCCCCAATCTCCGGGAATCCATCGGAAATACACGCATGGAATTCATAGATCCATCGGCGAAAACCGGGGGTAGCTGTAGGGATAATATGGGATTGTCCGGGTTTATCGTTCCTCGTCGTCCAGTTCCTTCATGCGCCGCAGGATGGCCCGGGGGCTGTCGGTCTGGGCGATCTTCAGCAATTCCTCGGTGCGGGCCGAATCGGCGGCGAATTTATTTGTCAGGCGTTCTGCGTAGGCGTTTTTAAGGACCATCAACAATTCATCGAGCTGGTAGGGTTTTGGTAGATAGCTGAAGGCCCCCAGCTTGGCGCATTCCACCGCGCTGCCCAGAGAGCCGTGGCCGGTCAGGATGATGACCTCGAGAAAGCGGTGCTCGGCCTTGATCCGGGTCAGCAGTTCCTGGCCGTCCATGCCGGGCATCTTCAGGTCGATGAGCGCCAGATCGAACTTTTCGGCGCCGCACAGCTCAAGGGCGTCCACGGCGCTCGTGACCGTCCGCACTTGAAATTCCCGCATTTCCAGGCGTTCGCCCAGCGCTTCAAGGAAATCGACTTCATCATCGACGATGAGCAGCTTGATTTTCCGTTCCTGCGCGTCAGTCATCGATCCATCCTCCGGAAAGGCCCCCCTGGGGGTACCAACAAGTTAACATTTCATAGACCCAGCCACCGCCAGTAACCCAGGAACGCCCATCCCCACAGGACAACGAAGCTCAGGATGAAAACCGCCAGGCCATGCTTCAGGAAATCCCCCTGGGTCACCAGCTGACGGCCGGTTTTCGGATCCTTGCACATGATGTAGACCAACGCGTTGGCCGGGGTGCCGATGATCAACATGTGCGGGAACGACGACGCAAACGCCGTGGCGAACCCCAACGACCAGGGGTGCAGTCCCACGCTCTGGGCCATGGGCACGGCGATGGGGCCGACCGCCGCGACGGTGGCTCCGTCGCTCATGATGTTGGTGACCAGCCCGGTCAGAAAGCTCACCGCTATGGGCAAACCGGCGTTGCCGAGCAGACCGCCGAAAATCGTTCCGTCGATCAATCCGGTCGGTAGTCCCTCGACGAATCCGCGCGCCAAGAACAGCGCGCCCCCCGTCACGGCCAGCCCCTTGCCCAGGGCACTGGCCCCGGCGTAGAGGAAAACCACGTCCCAGTGGATCTTCGTGACCTCGCTCCATTTCATCACGCCGAAAAGATTCAGAAGAACCAGACCCAACAGAACGGGCCCGCCCATGCCCAGGCGTTCACCGCCGAACATCCACAGCAGGACCACGAGCAAGGATATCCCCCCCGTGACGTGTTCATCGCGATTCATGGGGCCCAGACGTTCACTCGACTCCCGGGCGATGCGGGCGATGTCCATGCTGCGAATCTTGATCCTGCCCCGGAACATGACAAAGAAATACAGGCCGACCGCCAGACCCGCCACCGGCACGAACGGCATTCCGTATTTCATCCACTCCAGAAAAGACGGCGCCATGTCGTAGTCCGCCAGGATGCCGATCATCACCGCGTTGCGGCCACCCGCGGCCGGTGAGCCCGGACCGCCCACGTTGGAGGCGTAACAAAGCATCAGCGCGAACATCACCAGAAGAGGACGGTGGTCCGCCTTGGGATTCTCCTCCGTCAGTTGCCTGTAGACCACCAGGAACAGCGGCATCATCAGGGCGATCAGGATCGTTTCGCTGATGAACGAACAGGCCATCGCAAACACGGGCAGGAACAGGAACAGCAGGAGCCCCAGGTTCTTTACCGGCATCAGCAGCAGCATGGCGATGCGCCGGTCCAGGCCCGTGCTCATGATGACCCGCGAAAGGGCCAGCACCCCGAAGATGAACACGACCGAATCCTTGGCGAAGGCCTGGGCGATGTAGTCCGGACGCATGATCCCGCCGGCATACATCACCACCGCCACAATCAGCGCGGTGATGCCGATGGGCACGGCGCCGCTGGCCCAGAACAGGGCGGCGGTCAGGATCAGCCCGATCATCAACTGGGCGCGGCGGGCCGAACCGGCGGCAAACCCGGCCGGTTCCTTCACCCCCGGCGGATGGTAGCGTTGGACGTAGTGCTCGGCGATGGTCTCCGAATCGTCCAGTTCCTGGTAAGCGGGATAACCGGCAATGGCGTCGGTGCGGGCATCTCCGGTCTTGGGTTCGTCGAGAAGCCGGGCGAGGTTTTCCGGCGGCGGCATCAACGCGGCCGTCAACATGATCAAGGCGCCCAGGATGATCATCAACGGACGCAGGTTGTTTGTTCCTATCAGCCTGTTCTTCCAGCCGCGGTGTTTGACCGCGGGCATGTCCTGCCGGGCCAGGGCGTGGAATTTTTCCCGCCCCGCCTCCTTGATGATCCGCACCAGTTCGTCAAACGGCACGGGTTTGGCGAGGTAGCAGAACACCCCCAACTGGCCCGCTTCCCGCGCCGAGCCCACCGACCCGTGCCCCGTCAGCATGATGACCTGGATCTCGGGGCGGAACATCTTCATCTCCCGGAGAGCCTGCTTGCCTTCCATGCCCGGCATCTTGCGGTCGAGGATGACAACGTCGATTTCCCGGTCGGCGCGCACCATGCGCACGGCCTCCTCGCCGGAAGCGGCCTGCAGGACCGTGAACCCACGCATCGCCAGCCGCTCGGCCAACGGTTCGCGGAACAGGTCCTCGTCGTCGGCCAGCAGAACCTTCAACGGATAACCGTACGCGCTCATGTCACCTCCCTTCTAACGCTTCAGGGGCAGCTCGACGGTGAACTCGCTGCCTTCGTCCGGAGCACTGTGCACTGTCATGTGCCCGCCCAGACCCTCGATGATACCGTAACTGACGCTCAACCCCAGACCGGTGCCCTTGCCCGGGGCCTTGGTCGTGAAAAACGGCATGAACACCAACTCCAGCGCCTCGTGATTCATGCCGTGGCCGGTGTCCCTTACGGTCAAGGTGAACCGATCGCCCCGTTTTTCCGTGGTGATGGTGATCGTGCCCGCCCCGGTAATCGAATCGGCGGCGTTTTTCAGCAGGTTCAGCACGACCTGCCGCAGCTGCCGGTGATCGGTGATGACGGCCGGCAATTCGGGATCGTAATTCTTCACCACCGTGATGTCGGCAACTTCCAGTTCGGAACTCAGCAGGCCTTGGACCAGGTCCTCGATCAGGTCGTGCACATCCCTTTCCTGCAATTCCACCTCGCGCTGGCGCACAAAACCCAGCAGTTGGCGCGTGATGTCGGTGCAGCGGTAGACCGCTTCCTCGATGGTATCGAGGTGTTCCCGCAGTTTTTCCGGCGTGGGGGACTTCCCGAAGCGTGGGTCGAGCAGATCCTTTACCAACCCGGCCTTCTCCGACACGATCGCCAACGGAGTATTGATCTCGTGAGCGATTCCCGCCGACAGTTCCCCCACCAGCGCCAGCTTGGCCGCCTGTCCGAGCTGGCGGGACAGCTGCCGCTCCTTGAGCTGGGCCTCGTACTGCTGCTGCGCCACCCAGCGGGCCTGCAGCCAGATCACCAGGCCGCCGATCAGGCAGAACAGGGCGGAAAACAACCAGATATTTGTAGCGATGTTCGCCAACAGACCACCGCCGGGTTCCTCAATTTCCACGACCTGGGCATCCACCTGGGCTCGGGCGACCACCGGCGACAACACCGCCCGGAGAATGCGTACTTCCCCCCGCGGTTCCAGCTTGAGGGCCATGGTGAAGTGCGGTTCCTCGCGGAACCCCAGGTAGACGTCGGTGATGACGTGGGAGGACGCCCCCGCCAGCAGCCGCGTGAACCAGGCCTCGCCGCCGTAGTTCTTTTCTTCCAGGTGAGGCAGGGGGCCGGCGTAACCCAGCACCCGGCCTGAATCGTCCAACACCGATAGATCGATGAACGCTTCGCTGACCGAACGCAGGTCGGCCAGGTGGGATTCCAGCTCGTCGCGCCGGGGTTCCAGCAATGCGCGGGGATCGTCCGTCAGATCCGTCAGGTTCAACAGCCGGTCGCCCAGGTACATCTCCAGCATGGCCGCCTGTTGGTAGGCCAGCAATTCGCGGTGACGCTGCTCGGCGTCCCTGACGACCAGACGGTATTGGAGATGGAAGAACAGCGTCAACAAGAGCAACGGAATGAAGTAGAGGAACGTCAGACGTACAAGGGCATGGCGAAGAAGGCCCCGGTAGATATCGCCGCGGCGTTTGGCGTCGGAGCGGAAACCGATAGGCGCGGCCATGAGGGAACCTCCCGGACTGAATGACTTGCAGCCAAGTCCCGGTCGCGCGGACGATACACCTCAACAGGATAACAAAAAAGTGGAGAAGTTGTATGGAAAATGGCTTCTCTGGGGAACCAGGTCGGTCAGATGGATCCGGGTTCAGGGGATTTTTCCGCTGATTCCTTCTCCAGCGACTCGGCGAGTTCCCGGCAGGAAATTGCGCCCGGCTGGCAGCTGTCCAGGTTGGTTAGCTGGCCCTGCCGGCTGAGTTCGGCCAGGATGTCTGGATTGTTGACGAGGGGACATTCGTCCGCTGAACCGCAGGACGAGCAGACGCCCTTGGATTTCACGGATTTCCAGCCGGCGCGGACCGCCCAGACGAGGGCGGTGGCCACGGCCACACCGATGATGATCATTTCCAGCGTCGAACCCATCACGCGCCCCCGAAGCCCAGCAGCATCCCGCCCTGGTAGACCAGGAAGGTCACGATCCAGGCCAGGGTCGTCAGGCCGAAGCTCTGGGCGATGGCCCACTTGATCGATCCGGCCTCCTGCTTGGTGATGGCGAAGGTCGCGATGCAGGGCGTGGCGATGAGCGCGAAGAGCATGATGCAGAAACCGATCAACGGCGTGTAGCGGTCACGCAGTTGGGCGCGCAACTGGTCGTTGGTCTCGTCGGCCTCGCCGACGGCGAACACGATGCCCATCTGGGCCACGAACACCTCCTTGGCCGGGATGGCGCCCACCAGGGCGATGCCGATGCGCCAGTCGAACCCCAGGGGCTGGATCAGCGGCTCAAGCAACCTGCCCACCCTGCCGGCGATGGAATAGGAAAGTTCGGCGGCCTGAGCCAGGTCCGCATCGTCGATCTCGCTGAACACCCTGGCCGATTCAGCGGTGGTGTTGTCGAAGCCGGCGGGCAGGATGTAGTCGGCCGGCGGCTTGGGATAGAAGGTCAAGAACCACAGGATTATGGCCGCGCCCAGGATAACCGTGCCGGCCTTCTTCACATAGAGCCAGGCGCGGGTCCACATCTGCACCAACAGGCTGGTTGCCGTCGGCATGCGGTAGGGTGGGAGCTCCATCAGAAAGGGCGTGTTTTCGCCGCGAAACAGGGTGGTCCGCAGCAAGTAGGCACCACCCAGGGCCAACAGGATGCCGGTCACGTAGATGGCCCACAGGGCCGGACCCTGCCACCGGGCCGGAAAAAAGGCCGGAATAATCAGGGCGTAGATGGGCAACCGCGCCCCGCAACTCATCAAAGGCAGCACCATCATGGTGATCAGGCGGTCGCGCCGCGACTCCAGGGTGCGCGTGGCCATGATCGCCGGCACCGTGCATCCGAAACCGATCAACAGCGGAATAAAGCTCTTGCCGTGCAGACCCACCTTGCTCATGAAGCGGTCCATGACGAAGGCCGCCCGGGCCATGTAGCCGGTGCTCTCCAGTATGGCGATGGCCATGAACAGCAACACGATGTTGGGCAGGAATACCATCACGCCGCCCACGCCGCCGATGATGCCGTCGATGATGAGAGACTTCAGCGGGCTGCTGCTGCCCGGGTCCCACAGCCCGGACAGGAACCCGGCAAACCAACCGAAACCGCCGTCGATCATGTTCATCACCGGGTTGCCCAGGGAAAAGGTCAGGGTGAATACCAGGTACATGAGCCCCAGGAAGATGGGCACGCCCCACACCGGATGCATGACCACCCGGTCGATGCGGTCACTGATCGTAGTCCGGACCGTGTCAGGAGCCAGACAGACGCCCTTGCAGATATCGGCAATGAATTCGTAACGCAGACGGGCCAACAGGATGTCCGGTTCATCAGTGGATTCCGCGGCAAAAGACGCCGCCAGCCCGGTGATCGCTTGGCGCGTGCCGGGCACAACCAGCCCCTCGATGACTTTTTCGTCGTTGCCCACCAGCTTGACGGCCTGCCAGCGCCGATATTCGCTCTCGGGAAGAAGGTCCTCGATCTTGCTGATGACCTTTTCCACCCGGGGGCCGTAGTTCACCCGGGAATGTCCACCGCGGGTTTCCAGGGTAGCCAGGGAAGCTGGTCCCGGCCCCGCCTCCCGGCACACGCCCGCCGGACCTGGCAGCGAGGTCTGGCTGATGACCACCTGCATGACGGCTGCGACCAGATCGTCCATGCCCACACCCTTGTTGCCGATGGCCGGCACCACCGGTACCCCGAGTTTTTCGGCCAGGAGTGCCGCGTTGATCTTCAGGCCGCGGTCGCGGGCCACATCCGACATGTTCAGGACGATCACCAGCGGTCGTCCTATTTCCAGCAGTTCGGTCGTCAAAAAGAGATTGCGTTCGAGGTTGGCTGCGTCCACCACGTCCACCACCACGTCAGGGGCGGAGTTCAGCAGGTAATCGCGGGCCACGAGCTCTTCTTCGGAAAAGGCCGTCAGGCTGTAGATGCCGGGCAGGTCGACCAGATCGAGCTTCACGTCGCCGCGTTTGTACGTACCCTTTTTCCACTCTACGGTTACGCCGGGGTAATTTCCTACTTGCTGCCGCGCGCCGGTCAAGTTGTTGAAGATGGTACTCTTGCCGGAGTTGGGATTGCCTGCCACCGCGACGGAGATGGTCTTATCGAGGGTCCTGGTCACTATTCCACCGCAATACGCGCGGCCATGCCCCGGCCGATGACGATCCGGCTACCCTTGACCGCGATAACGAAGGGGCCGTGGCCGGAGTTCTGGATCACTTCCAGCTCGGCGCCGGGCAACAGGCCCAGGGCGGCCAGGCGGGAGCGCAGTTGGCGGCCACCTTCGATGGACCGCAGAACAGCCTTCTTTCCCTCGCGGATCATTGTCAAGGGCATGATCATTCCTTCGCCTTGTTGTCTTGCTTGCTTGCCTGCTCGGCCGGGTCGGCCGGCAGGGAAACATCGAGAGCGTGGTTGTAGAAGAACCCCGTGTCATCGTCCCACATCACATCGTTCACCGGGCAATTCTCGAAGTATTCCACGAATTTCACGAGCCGATTGAGGATCTGCGCGTTGATGGCGTGCTCCATGCGGCAGGCGCCCTCCTCGGCTTCGCTTTCCGGCAGCCCGAGCACTTTGTTGAGGAATTCGGACAGGATCCGGTGGCGCTTGACCACGTCCAGGGCGATGCGCTCGCCCGAATCGGTCAACGTGACCACGTCGTAGGGGGCGTAGTTGACCAGCTTTTTCTCGGAGAGAGTGCGCAGGGCCTGGGTCACCGAGGAATTGTGCACTCCCAGGCGCAGCACAAGGTCCTTGGCCCGGGCGGCGCCCTTGGCCTCGACGGTGTGGTAGATCGCCTCCAGATAGTCTTCGAGGCTGGAACTGACCTGTGATTCTCCGGCCAACATCCGTCAGCCCCCTTTAAACCAGGAATCAGGAGTGATTACCGGCTGTTTTTGGTATACATGAAAAGTTTTTGCCTGCACAAAGAATCGTAACAATTACATCCCTTGTCCAGTTATTTGTTGGGTCTATGCGGACGAAGTGACCATTTCAGAGGCACCACCTATTCCTTGGGATAGGTCTGCCACATCACGTTGATGATCAGCCAGGTCCCCTTAATCTTGGCCAGCTGGATGAAGTCGATGCCCCACTCGGCGTCCAGGCGCACGACGGCCGTCTGGTCCAGACGGTCGAGGATCTTCACCTCGGCCTTGGCCGTCGCGGGGTCGGTGCGGCCTTCCTTGTTCCAGTGGACGGCCAGTTCTCTCAGTTCGTCCCTGGTCATCCACATTTCTCGGTAACCGGTTCCGTCCTTGTCCGGTACGAAACCGATCTTCTGCAGCTTGGGGTGGACACTCTCATCGACCAGTTCCGGCTTCACCTGGTAGACCGAGTTGACGTAGTTCAGGACGGCTTGGCGAATGGCATTCTCGTCGGTGGGTTCGGCGGCCAGGGCGGCGACCGTCACCGTCAAGGCCGCCAACAGAATAAACCCCGCCCATTTGTGTTTCATGAAATTCATCATGACCTCTTTCGTAATACTCCCTGCTGCCAAAGCCAGCCGGGCGGTGTTCCCGCCTACTAGTTCTGCTGCCTCTCGAACAGCATTACGCCCAAGACGCCGTCGAACTCGTAGGTGAGCGCCAGCATCCCAGCCATGAAGCCGTACTTCTTCACACTTCCCATCTGGGCCAGGTACCGCTGCTCGACGGCCATGACCTCTTCAGGACAAGCCATCATGGTTCCGCCGGCCGGGCCCATGGAGAGGTCGCCCGGCTGATCGCCGGTGTCGGCGGTCACGAAGTAGGTGTTGCAGCCGCTTTTTCCGACCAGGCGACCGTCCATGAAGGACAGGGTGATTTCCGGTGCGGAAGGCGCCGCTTCATCCCGGTCCCACCAGCGCAGCACCCACGCGGATTCGGCGATCGTATTCAGGGACAGGCGGCGGGGCACCGTGGTGACCTCGAGAGGCGCCAGGACACCGCTTTCCAGCCTCCAGCCCACCATGGCCAGTTCGCCCGGACAGCACATGGCGTCTTCGGGGCCCGCCCGCACCACCTCCAGAAAGATGTGTTTTTCCCCGAACCCGGCCATGCGGACCTGGACCCGGTCACCGACCAGCACCGTGTCGAGGTTCTCCAGCTTGCTGTCCACGAGGTGGACCGCCGCCAGGTAAATGTTCTTGCCCGTTCCCCCGGTGCCGGCACACAGCAGAACCGCCGCCTCTTGCGTTCCATCGCCGTCGATATCGCCAACCAGGAGAAAATCCCGCACGAAATGGACGCTCGGCCGCGAAGATCCGCCTTCTTCGTAGGGTTCGCCTTCCCAGACGCCGTCCTTCAAGGTCACGGGGTCCTGTTCCGCGATGCCCAGGTAGGTCGCGTTCTTCAGATCGTTGAGGGTCAGTTCGGCGGTAGTCAGTTCGGCGGTAGTCTGTTCAACAGGCTCCTTCTCCCCGCACCCGCCCACACACACCAACATGACCGCGAGCACTGTCATCAAAACGAAGTTCGTTTTCATGGGATCCTCCTATTTCGGTTCAACATCCAGCTTGCGAACAATAACGTCGAGCAGGCTGCGCGCGTTGGCGGCCTGGCCGGGATATTCCGCCGCCCTCTCCAGGTGCCGGCACGCCTCTGTCTCGCGGCCCAACTCAATGGCGCAGTAGCCCATCATCAACCAGCCGCGTCCGAAATCCGGATCCAATTCGCAGGAGCGGCCAAAGGCCGTCAGGGCGGCCTCGAAATCCTCTTCCATATATTCCAGATCACCCAGCAGGGACCACAGTCCGGCGGTTGCCTGCTCGCTGAGCGCCGCCTGCAGGGTCGCGCGGGCCCGCCCGTGATCGTGGGCGCGAAGCCAGGCCGAGGCCAGTCGTTTGAACTCTTCTGCGTGGCCGGCCTCATCCGCACCGGCCGTTGTCGCCGGCATGGCCATGGCCTGCTCGTAATACCGCGCGGCCCGCACAGGCACGGAGATCGCCGCGTAGAGATCCCCCAACTGGATCGCTTCGCTGCGGGCCAGGGGCCGCAGATAGCCCGTGACGGTCAGACAGATCGCCGCGTTCCGGTAGTCCTCGCGCCAGACGGCGAACTGGGAGGACAGTTCCCAGGCCCGCGGTTCGGACGGGTTGTCCGCCAGCAACTGGTCCACGAACGGTTCTACCCGACCGGCCTGGTTCGCTTCACTACCGGCCGAAATAAGAGCCTGATACCAGTCCAGATTTGCGCCCTCACGATGCCCGGTCAACAGTTTTTCCAAGGCCGCCAGAGCCTCCCCGGACTCCTTGCCGAGCAGCAGACTGACCCCGGCGTAATAAAGGATCTCCGGTGTATGCTCCGCAGTCAGATCGTAGGCGCGCCCAAACGCATACCCGGCTTCAACATACTTCTCAAGCTCGTAGGCCGCTTCTCCCAGCCGCAGCCAGGCGCGGCCATACCGCGGTTCAAGTTCCACCGCCCTGGTCATATACTCATAGGCCAACCTGTCCTGTTCCAGGGCAAAATGACTCAGCGCCAGATTGAACAGCAACAGTGGATGTGCCCGCTCCAGCCCCCCCTCCAACCACTCGGACATGATCTTGGCGGCCTCTGCATAGTTTCCTTCATCCTGCCGGGACCGGGCCCTGAAAAGGGCTTTCTTCCCCCGCGCCGACAGCCCTTCCCCAGACTCGATGGCTGCCTGTTCTTCTCGGAGGTCCTGTTCCGTCTGGGCTGTTACGACAATCGGGATGGTCAAAATCAAACAGCCGAGGAGTGTGCATGAAGCAACTATTTTTAAAATATTGGTGTTTTCCTGCGTAACCGGGGCATCAAGCAGGCCTCGAAGCCATGGCTGGCGGAGAGGCCGGAATGTCGAGTTTGTCTGCGACAGGAAGTCAC